>NZ_JBFAZW010000174.1:0-15050 GCF_040682015.1 Dactylosporangium sp. NPDC051485 | reverse complement strand
GTGGCGGCGGGCGAGCGGCGCATCGAGGCGGCGCTGCTGCACGCCGACCTCGCGCTGCGGCTGCGCACGCCGGAGCGCGCGGTGCCGGTCCTGTGGGACATGGCCGCGGCCGAACCGCTGCACGAGAGGCTGCACGCCCGGCTGATCCTGGCCCTCGCCGGCTGCGGCGAGCAGGCGGCCGCGCTCAACGTCTTCCACAGCTTCCGCGAGCGGCTCGACGAGCAGCTGGGCATCACGCCGAGCGAGGAGATCCGCGAGGCGCACCTGCGGGTGCTGCGCCAGCAGCTGCCGGTCGCGCGGGTCCCGGCCGGACCGACACCCGAGTCGCCCGCGCCGGCGCAGCTGCCGGCCGGCACGCCGGCGTACGTCGGTCGCGGCCGCCAGCAGCAGAAGCTCGACGAGGCGCTGTCGCCGGGCCGGGCCGACGGCACCCGGGTGGTGGTCGTCGTCGGCGCGCCCGGCACCGGCAAGACGGCGCTTGCCGTGCACTGGGCCCACGCGCGCCGCGACGCGTTCCCCGACGGGCAGCTGTTCGTGAACCTGCGCGGCTACTCGATGCTGCCGCCGCTGCGCCCGATCGACGTGCTCGGGCGGTTCCTGCGCGCGCTCGGCGCGCCACCCGCTCAGGTGCCCTCGAGCGAGGAGGAGGCGGCGGCGCTGTACCGCACGCTGGTGGCGGACCGGCGCATCCTGATCGTGCTCGACAACGCCCGCAGCGTGGCGCAGGTGCGGCCGCTGATTCCCGGCGGCGGGCACTGCCGCGTCGTCATCACCAGCCGGGTGCGCCTCACCGGGCTGGTCGCCCAGGACGACGCCCGGTATCTCGGCCTCGACGTGCTGCCACCAGACGAGGCGTACACGCTGCTGCGCCAGACCCTGGGCGAGGACCGGGTGGCCGCCGAGCCCGACGCGGTGGCGACGCTCGCGCGGGTGTGCGGGCTGCTGCCGCTGGCGCTGCGGGTCGCCGCGGCGAACCTCATCGCCCACCCGGCGGTGAGCATCGCGCAGTACTGCGCCGAGCTGCTCGGCGGCGACCTGCTCGGCGGCCTGCAGGTCGAGGGCGACGACCGGTCGGTGCGTTCCACGTTCGGCCTGTCGTACCACGCCCTGCCCGAGCCGGCCCGCCGAATGTTCCGCCTGCTGGGCCTGGTGCCGGGCGTCGACGTGACCGCCGAGGGAGCCGCCGAGCTGGCCGGGTCGAGCCTGGCGGCGGCGGCCGGGCTCCTGCGGACGCTGACGGACGCGCACCTGGTGCAGGAGCCGGCGCCCGGCCGGTTCGCCATGCACGACCTGCTGCGCTCCTACGCGTGGGAGCTCGCCGACGCCGGGGAGGCCCAGGCCGGGCAGCAGCGCCTGCTCGACTGGTATGTCTCGACCGCCGAGTCGGCGGCCCACCTGCGCTACCCCGGCGAGCCGGCGCAGGTGCCGGGCCCGGCGGCCCCGCTCGACCGGGCGAGCGCCACGCGGTGGCTCGAGCAGGAGCGGGAGAACCTGGTCAGCGCCACCCTCCACGCGGGACAGGCCGGGCTGCACCGCACGACGTGGCGCCTGGCCGAGGCGCTGCACGGCTTTCTGTCCCGGGGGAGGTACCTCGCCGACGCGCTGTCCGTGGCCACCGCCGGGCTGTCGGCCGCCACCGAGGACGGCGACCTGCGCGCCGTATCCGCCGCCCAGCTGTGCCTGGCCGACTGCCAGTGGACCCGCGGGTACAACGCCCTCGCCCGGAACCTGTTCGGCCAGGCTCTGACCACCGCCGAGTCGGCCGGCTGGCGCGACGGGCAGGCGATGGTGCTGCGCCGCATCGCCGCGGCGTACCAGGAGAGCGGCGCCATGCGCGCGGCGTCCGAGGTGCTCTCCCGGGCGCGCGACCTCACCGCGGACGCCACGGGCACCGGCCCCGCGGAGGACAGCATGAACCTCGGCCTGATCTGCTGGAAGACCGGCCGGCTCGAGGAGGCCGCGGCGCACCATGCCCAGGCCGCCGACCGGTTCCGGGCCCTGGGGTCCGAGGGCGGCGAGGCGGTCGCCCACACCAACCTCGGCATCGCCTACCGGGCGCTCGGCCGGTCGAAGGACGCGATCCGGGTCATCGCCGGCGCGCTCGAGGTGCACCGGTCCACCGGCAACCGCACGAGCGAGACGGTCGCGCTGAGCTGCCTGTCGGCCGCGCACTGCGATCTCGGCGAGCACGCCACCGGCCTGCGGCTGGCTCGCGAGGCGCTGCGCGGCGCCCAGCGGATCGACGACCGCCGGTTGCAGGCCAACGCCTTCTTCTCGCTCGCCACGGCCCAGCTGGGCGGTCACGATCTGGCCGGCGCCGCGGAGAGCTACCGCACCGCCCTCGGCCTGGCCGGCATCGTGCACGACCGGTTCCCGCAGGTCTCGGCGCTGGTCGGGCTGGCCACCGTGCAACTGCGCGGCGGCGATGCGCACGAGGCCCTCGCCACGGCCGACGAGGCGATGCGGCTCGCCCGGGAGGCCGAGCTACCGGTGCTGGCCGCCAGCGCGCGCAACGTGGTGGCGGGCAGCCGGGTGCGGCTCGGCCGCGCGCAGCTGGCCGTGCGGGACGCGACCGAGGCGCTGCAGCAGCACCGGGTCACCGGCCACCGGCCCGGCGAGGCCCGCAGTCACCTCGTGCTCGGCGCCGCGTACTCCGCACTCGGCCGGCCCGCGGCGGCGTTCGGGCACCTGCGCCGCAGCCTGCTGCTGTGCCGGCAGATGGGTGTCCCACCGTTCGGCGACGCCGGCCGGGTCGCGCGCTGACCGGCAGAACCGCCCGAATTCTGCCGGTGGCGCCGGAAGCCGGCGGCATATGTCCAGGTCACAACCGGTGTTTGCGGTATAGCCGCGCTACAGCGTCGCGGGCAGACGGCCTCCCTAGGCTCGGTCGCGAGGCGGCAGCCATGCGGATCCACCACGTGGCGCACCCCGCCCCGCCCGCCACCGTCCGGGTGTCCGATGTGGACGCCTGGGCGGCGATCCCCGAAGCCGTGCAATCCGACGGCCACCCGCAAGGACGTGACGCGTGACCGAGACCGAGACCCGCACACCCGTCGCCGCCGACCGGCCCGCCGGCGGGCTGTGGACGGCGAACTTCCGCTACTACTTCGTCGCCCGCACCGGCTCGCTGCTCGGCGACGCCATGCTCCCCGTCGCCCTGTCGGTCGGGGTGCTGCAGGCCGGCTACGGCGTCTCCGGCGTCGGCTACGCACTCGGCGCGTGGATGGCCGGGCTCGCGCTGTGCATGCTCTTCGGCGGCGTGCTGGCCGACCGCTTCACCCCGCGGCGGATGATGGTGCTCGCCGACGTGGTGCGCCTGGGCATCCAGGCCGGCATCGCGGTCATGTTCTTCACCGACCGGTCGTCGCTGTGGGCGATCGTCGCCCTGCAGTTCGTCAGCGGTGTCGCCACCGCGCTGTTCCAGCCGGGCGTGGCGAGCATCGTGCCGCAGGTCGCACGGGACGTACAGCGGGCCAACGGGGTCCTGAGGATGGTCGAGTCGGTCGCCGGGGTGCTCGGCCCGGCGCTCGCCGGCGTGCTGGTGAGCCTGGCCGGGCCGGGCACGGTGTTCGCCATCTACGCGCTGACCTACGGCATCAGCGGCCTGTGCCTGTGGGCGCTGCGGCTCGGCCCGACCGGCACGCAGGATCGGGGCGAGTCCTTCCGGCGGCAGCTGCGGCAGGGCTGGCACGAGTTCCGGTCCCGCAGCTGGCTCTGGGGCGTCATCTGCATCTACCTGCTGTACGGGTGCTTCGTCGCGGGCGTGTCGCTGCCGGTCGGGGCGAACCTGGTCACCGCGTCGCTGGGCTCGGCCGCGCTGGGCATCGGCATGGCCGCGCTCGGGGCCGGCGGCGTGATCGGCGGCGCGGTGGCGATCCGGCTGCGCCCGGCCCGTCCGCTGGCGGTCGGTGCGCTGGCGTGGGCGCTGTTCGCGCTGTACCCGATCGTGCCGGCGCTGCGGCCGGACGTGGTCGTGCTGTCGCTGGGCTGGGGCCTCGCCGGCATCGGCCTCGCCTTCTGGGCGGTCGTCTGGGCCACCACCGTGCAGACCCAGATCCCGGCGGAGCTGCTCAACCGGGTGTACGCCTACGACGTGACCGGCTCGCTGCTGTCGATGGCCCTCGGCCGCTCGATCGCCGGACCGCTCGCCGCGGCAACCGGAGAGCGCCCGTTGATGGTGGCGGCCACGGTGATCGGGCTCGCCTGCAGCGTCCTGCTCCTGGCGGTGGCGCCGATCCGGCGGCTGCGCGCGGTGAAGCAGGACGGGTGAGCCGGCACGCGCACCCGGCGTACCCCCGTATCCTCGGCACATGATCGGGACCCTGGACGTGGTCGTGCTCGACGCCGCGGACTACCGCGGCCTCGCCGCCTTCTACAGGGCGCTGACCGGCTGGGAACAGACCCACGCCGACGAGGACTGGGTGTCGCTCAAGGCCAACGACGGCTGGAAGGTCGGCTTCCAGCTGGCCCCCGACCACGTACCGCCGCAGTGGCCCGGCCAGCGCCACCCGCAGCAGGCCCACCTGGACCTCCGCGTCCCCTCGCTCGAGCCCGCCCTGGAGCGGGTGCTGTCCCTGGGCGGCACCCTGCTGCGCCGCAACGAGCGCTGGATCACGGTTGCCGACCCGGCCGGCCACCCCTTCGACCTGAACTGGCAGCCCGGCAGCACCGGCTGGACGCTGCTCGGCCCGGTCCTGGACTGCCCGGACCCGTGGTCGCTGAGCCGCTTCTACGGAGCCCTGCTGGGCAAGGAGCTGACCCAGGACAACGGCGACGGCTGCACGATGATCGGCGAGGCCGGCGACCGGCCTGTGCTGTTCCAGGCGGTGGCCGGCTACAACCCGCCGCGCTGGCCGGACCCGGCCCACCCGCAGCAGCTGCACCTGGACGTCCTGGTCGACGACCTGGACGCCGCCGAGGAGGCCACCCTGGCCCTGGGTGCGACGAAGGTCGCGAGCCCCGGGGGCACCTTCCGCGTCTTCCTCGACCCGGTGGGCAAGCCCTTCTGCCTTTGCACCGAGCCTGGCTGAGCGGCGGGCGCGTGTACCGTGGCCGGATGCCGATGAACTTTGATGCCTACGCACGCCTGCAGTACGCCGGGATGGGCGACGTCTACGAGCGGCTCTTCGGTGCGTTGTGCGGCCATCCGGCGCAGCGGCTGCTGGACCTGGCCGGGGTGACGGGCGGGATGCGGGTGCTCGACGCCGGGACCGGCCCCGGGACGGTGGGCGGGCTGGCGGTGGCGCGCGGGGCCGACGTCATCGCCGTCGACGCCGAGCCGAGCATGGTCGAGGTCGCGAAGCGCCGGCTGCCCGACGTGCGCCTCGCCGTGCTGCCCGACCTGCCGTTCGCCGACGGGGAGTTCGACGCCGTCGTGGCCAACTTCGTCATCAACCACCTCAGCGATCCGGGCGCCGGGGTGCGGGAGCTGGGGCGGGTGGCGCGGCCCGGCGGCCGGGTCGCGGTGACGATCTGGCCGGTGCCGGCGCCCCCGATGCAGCGGCTCTGGAGCGAGGTCTTCGCCGCCGCGGGCGGGCGGACCCCGGCGGACGCGCCGACCGTCGCCGCCGACAAGAACTACGAGCGCACGCCGGACGGGCTCGCCGGGATGCTGACGGCCGCCGGGCTGCGCGACGTCGGGGCCGAGCCGGTCGAGTGGGTGCACCGCACCGGCGTCGAGGAGCTGTGGCAGGGCACGGCGAGCGGCTTCGGGGCGCTCGGGGCGCTGCTGCGCGACGAGTCGCCCGAGATGGTCGGCCGCGTCCGCCGGGAGTACGAGCGGGCGGTCGTGCCGTACCGGTCGGGCGACGGGTCGCTGGCGATCCCGACGGGTGCGGTGCTCGGCTGGGGCACCGCCGGTTAGCCCCCACCCGCTACGCTGCCGCGATGGATCTGGAGGCGTTGCAGGCACGGGCGATCACCATCGCCGAGCTCTACGACCGCCACAACATCGCCGCCGGCCGCGGGGCGTGGAGCACCGGCGACCTGGCGCTCGGCTTCGCCGGGGACGTCGGCGACCTGGCCAAGCTGGTAATGGCGGTCGACGGGCGGCGCGAGATCGACAACGCGCGGGAGCGGCTCGGGCACGAGCTGGCCGACTGCCTCTGGTCGGTGCTCGTGCTCGCCGAGCGCTACGGCGTGGACCTGCCCGCCGAGTTCGCCCGGATGACCGACGGGATCGAGCGGGCGCTGCATCAGCGTCACGCGCCGGCCGGCTAAGACGGGGGGGGTCAGGTCGAGCCGGCGCGTGGGTTCGCTTGGCGCTGGGCGGCCTCGGCGGCGTACGTGGCCGCCAGCTGCTCCTGGAGCCGCTGGGCCCGCCGGTTGCGCACGATGTTCACCACGGTCAGCACCGGCGCGAGCAGCACCCAGTAGACGAACGCGGCCCGGCCGCCGTCGAAGACGAACAGCAGGTAGGCGGCGTAGGCGAGGAAACCGATCCCGACGAGAACCTCGACCGTCCGGGCTCCGCTACCTTGCCGGAAGCCGATGCCGCCCAAAACGATCATCAGCAGCCCGCTGAGGCCGAGGGCAGCGACATACGCGAGCAGCAGTCCAGTCAGCAACATCGACGAGCCTCCGCCCAACGATCGGTGGTCGTCTACCTTACTGAACCGCGGCATCCAACTCCTCAGCGGGCTGCGGCCCGCATGAGCTGGCGGACGGCGGCGGCGACGTCGCCGGGGCGCTCCGCCTGCAGCAGGTGGGCCGCGCCGACCTCCGACCACCGCGCGCCGGGCAGGCTCTCGGCGTAGCGGCGCTGGTGCTCGCGGATGGCGGCGTGCTGGCGTTCCCGCCCCTTCGCCGCGCGGGCCACCGACAGCACGATCGTCGGGCACCGCGGCGGGGCGGGCGGGCGGTCGCGGAACTCGTGGACGGCGGCCGCGACCGCGCGCATCTCCTTGCGGGTCTGCGCGGTCCCGGCCGGGGTGAGGTCCTCGGCGAGCATGGTGGCGTAGGTGTCCGCGGAGTACAGCCGGCGCAGGTTGGCGCTGAACAGCCGCGCGAGGGGGCGCACCCGGGTGAGGGCCTGCGTCACGGCCATCATCCGGTCGATGCGCTCGGTGGTGCGGTCCCAGGTGTCGTACACCGGGGAGCGCTCCGGCAGCGCGTCCGCCAGCAGCAGGCCGCGCAGCCGGGGGCCGAGCCGCTCGGCGGCGCGCCGGGCGACCAGGCCGCCCATGCTGTGCGCGACGAGCACAAACCCGCCCGGCACCACCGCCTCGGTCATGGCGACCAGGTCGGCGGCCATGTCGTCGATGCCCGGGGTGGCGCTCGTGCGGCCGCTGAGCGCGCGGCCGGCGCGATCGTAGGCGACCAGCCGGGCTTCGGCGGACAGCTCGCGCAGCACCGGATCCCAGCAGGTCCGGCCGCAGCCGGCGCCGGCCTCGAAGACCACCCAGTCCGGGCCCGCGCCGGACTCCTCCACGTAGACGGTCCGGCCGTTGACGGGCACCCGCCGCCCGGGGACGTCGCGCACGGCTCCTCCATGACATCTACAGTTTCGACTTAGATAATGGTATCGCATGTGAGATAGTACGACCGTGAACGCCGTCGAGCTCCTGCTACACCCCGTCCGGTTGCGCATCGTGCACGCGCTGGCCGGCGGGCGGGAGCTGACCACGGCGCAGCTGGGCGCGCTGCTGCCCGACGTGTCGCGGGTGACCGTGTACCGGCAGGTCGCCCCGCTGGTCGAGGGCGGTTTCCTGGAGGTGGCGGGCGAGGAGCGGGTGCGCGGGGCCACGCAGCGGCGCTACCGCCTGCGCCGGGACCGGCCGGTGATCGACGCCGGCGCGGCGGCGGCGATGAGCGTGGAGGATCACCGGCGGGGGTTTGCGGCCGCCGTGGCCGTGCTCCTCGCCGAGTTCAACGCCTATCTCGACCGCGAGGGCGCCGACCCGGTCGCCGACGGGGTGTCGTACCGGCAGGCGACGCTGTGGCTCAGCCCCGAGGAGCTCGGCGCGCTGACCCGGCGCGTGGTGGAGGCGCTGGGCGACGTGGCCGGGCACGGACCCGCCCCGGGCCGGGCGCCGTACCTGCTCAGCCCGATCCTGTTCCCCGCCGGCCCGCCCGAGGCCGGCGAGTAGGTTCAGCCGCCGGGCGGTGGCGGCCAGGCCAGGGCGCGCAGGTGCTCGGGGCCGCCGTTGACCACGTCGCGGTCGTGGCTGTGGCGCTGGTCCGGGTCGCCGGGGGCGTACTGCCACAGCGCGAACGTGCTCCAGCCGGCCGGCAGGTTCGAGGCCTTCGCCGTGTAGTTGGCGATGTCCAGCGGGTACGAGCCGTAGGAGGCGTCGTTGCCCGTGCACGGGTTCCACCAGTAGGTGTTGGTGTAGATCATCGGCTTGCGGCCGACCGACTCCTCGATGCGGCCGATGAACGCGTGTATCCAGTCCCGCATCCGCTGCGGGGTGAGCCCGTAGCAGGGGCCGGTGCGCAGCCCCGCGTACGGCCACTCCAGGTCGACGAACGGCACGAGGGTGCGCTCGTCGCGGGTGAACCGGGCGTGGCGCAGGAAGTGCTCGGCCTGGCCGATGGGATCGCCGCGGTCCGGGCGGGCGTACACGTACGCGCCCACGTACCGGCCGGCGGCCTTGGCGGCGGTGTAGTCGGCGGCGAAGTGCGGGTTGACGTATGCGGTGCCCTCGGTCGCCTTGATGTAGACGAACTCGCTGCCGGCCGCCACCTCGGTCGGCCAGTGCACCGGGTACCTGCCGTGGTCGTGGCTGGAGATGTCGAGGCCACCCACCGGGTAGCCGGGCGGCCGGCCGGCCTGGATCGCCGCGACGGCCTCCGGCGAGGGCGGCCCGGCGGGCGGGAGCAGCGGCAGCCGCGGCGGGCCGGCCGAGGCCACGCCCCACCCCGCGCCGGTGAGCACGAGCAGCGTGAAGGCCACCCAGCGGCGGCGCGGGGGCGTCCAGTCGATCGACCGGAACCACCGCCACCCGGCGCCGAGCAGCGCGGCCAGCGCGAGCAGCGACAGCAGCGCGCCCCAGCGCAGGCGGCGCCCCCTCGCGACCCAACGCTCCCGCACCAACCCAGTGTGCCCGGCGGGCGCGAACCCGGCGAGCCGTCAGCCCTGGTGCCGCAGCACTCGGTGCCGGCCGGGTCCCACGGCACCGCCCAGCCGGTGGCCGGCGAGCACGGCCGCGCCGAGCCCGGCCCCGGCCGCACGTGCACCCGGTGCTTCACCACCTTCTCCTCCGTCCAGGCGGTCAGGTGGCGCGCAACTCCTCGAGGTCGGTGCTGCGGCGCAGCAGCAGCAGGCCCGCGCCGGTGGTGACGAGCACGGCGCCGACCCCGGCGGCGGCGTCGCGGGCCAGATCGGGCCACGGGATCGGGATGGGGACGGAGCGGACCGGGTTGGCCTCGGGCTGGCAGAGCCGGGTCTGCGCGGCGCCGCCGATGCAGGTGTACGACCCGGAGCGATCCACGGTGGCCCGGGTGCCCAGGGTCCGGGCCATGCCGAGCCCCGCGAGCACGGCGAGCAGGATCGCCGGGACGGCCGGCAGCAGGGTCTGCCACAGGATCGAGCCGGCCAGCGTCGCGCGGGGCACGCCCGTGGCGACCAGCGCCGCGTACTCCCGGCGGCGGCTCGCCACGCCCTCGGCCACCACGACGATCATCGCGATCACGGTCAGCGCCATGGCCACCAGGATCGCCGCGTCGATGAGGTCCATGGTGCGGGCGTAGAAGAAGGGGTTGGGCTCCGGCCGCAGCGAGACCTCGGTGAGCAGGTAGGCCCGCACGCCAGCCGCGCCCGCGCCGAAGAGCACGCAGATGAGCAGCACGGCCAGGGTGCGGCTGCCGCTCCACGGGTCGTTCACCAGGCGGGCCGCGGCCAGGGTCGTCGAGGCGCGGCGGGCCCGGCGCTGCAGCAGGCGGCCGCAGGCGTGGGCCAGCCAGCCGGTGCCGAGCACGATGCCGAGCCCGGTGGCGGCGGCGCCGGCCGGCAGGAGCACCCACAGCCGCGGCACGGCGCCGCCCACCCCGAAGGCCGCGATCCCGGCCGGGATGAGCAGGGCCGGCCACGGGCGGGGGCCGGTGGTGCGGCGCACCCGCCGTACGACTCCCAGGGGACCGACCGTCACGCGGCGCATCGCCACCGCGGCCGCGAGCGCGGCGAGGGCCGGGACGGCCACGACGGCGAGAACCAGGAACCAGGCGGGCGGGCGGACGTCGGTGGGCAGCGGCAGCCGGCCCTCGGCGTCCGGATGGCCGAGCAGGGCGCGGCCGGCCAGGAACGCGGCGAGGCCGGCCAGCGACCCGGCCAGGGCGGCCACGCCGGTCTCCGCGGCGGCCACGGCGACGGTCTGCGCCGGGGTGGCGCCGGCCAGCCGGATCGCGGCGAGGCGCCGGTCGCGGGCGGGGGCGCCGAGCCGGGCGCACTGGCCGGCGAGGGCGATGACGGGGATGGTGAGCAGCAGCAGGGTGAGCAGCACGCCGGGGCGCAGGCCGGGCTCGCGCAGCACCGCGGTGCTGTACTGCGAGCGGACGCCGTGCGGCGTGAGCGGGCCGATCGCCACCACGCTGGCCACGGCGAGCACCGCAAGGGTGGCCAGGGCGGTGCTGAGCGCGGTCAGCCCGACCCGCGCGGTGTCCAGCCGCGAGCCGGCCAGGCCCAGCCGCAGCAGCGTGCCCGGCCTCACCGGGCGATCCCGAGGCCGGCCGGGTCGACGGCACCGTCGTGCAGCACGACCTCGCGGTCGGCGTACCCGGCGACGCGGCCGGAGTGGGTCACCAGCACCACGGTCGCGGACCGCTCCCGGGCCACGCCGACGAGCTGGCCCAGCACCTGCTCGCCGGCGAGGGTGTCCAGCGCGCCGGTCGGCTCGTCGGCGAAGACCACCCGCGGCTCGGTGACCAGCGCCCGGGCCAGGGCGCAGCGCTGCTGCTGCCCGCCGGACATCTCCCCCGGCCGCGCGCCGGCCACGTCGGCGACGCCGAGGCGCTCCAGCCAGGCCTCGGCGGCGCCGTGCGCGGCGCGCCGGGACGCCCCCGCCAGCAGCAGCGGCAGCGCCACGTTCTGGACCGCGGTGAGCTCGGCGACCAGCTGGCCGAACTGGAACAGCACCCCGAACTCGGTGCGCCGCAGCCGCGAGCGGTCGGCCTCGGATCTCGCGTCGAGGCGGTCGCCGCGGTACCGGATCTCGCCCGCGTCCGGCCGGAGGATCCCGGCCAGGCAGTGCAGCAGCGTGGACTTGCCGCAGCCGCTGGGCCCGGTGACGGCGAGGATCTCGCCCTCGGCGACGTCGAGCGAGACGCCGCGCAGGGCGGGCGTGGCGCCGTAGCTGCGGGCCACGTCCCTGGCTTGCAGTACCGCGGTCATGCGACAACCCCCGATGGCAGTTGGGCGACGCGCTGCAGCGTGGCACGCAGCCACACCAGGTCGGCGTCGAGATGGGCGATCGCGTAGTCCGCGGCGACCACGTCGCCGAAGGTGGCGCCGGGCGCGGACTTCGCGGCGGTGAGCTCGCGCAGCCGGTCGGCGTGCGCCTTGCGCTGGGCGGCCAAGTATGCGGTGGCCCGCCCCGTGTCGGGCCACAGCAGCGCGACCATCACCTTGGCCAGCAGGACGGAGCCGACGTGCGGGGCGGGCGGCTCGATCTCGGCCACCCAGCGCTCGAGGGCCTCCCGGCCGGCGTCGGTGATGGCGAACGTGGTGCGGTCGGGGCCGCCGGCGCGGTCCTGCCCCGCCTGCTCGACGAGGCCGTCGCGTTCCAGCCGGCCGAGGGTGGCGTACACCTGGCCGAAGCCGAGCGCCTTGGCGCGCGGCAGCCTCTGGTCGTAGGCGTGCTTGAGGTCGTACCCATGTTTGGGACCACCCCACAGCAGCCCCAGCAACACGAACGGCGCGGACATGCCCCCCACTATTCACCGGATGAATAGCCGGGTCAAGCGTCACCGCGAAACTCAGCCGCGGGCCTCAGCCCGCGGCCCGCGCACGGAAAGGGCCCGTCAGCGCTCCGAGAGCCGGCTCGGCGGGGCGTCCGGCTCGACGGCCGGGCGTGGCGGGGCGATGGCCGCCGCGACGACCTGCGCGTAGGCGGCCGCCGGGCAGGGCATCGGCCGCTCACACACGACGCAGCCGCCGTCGGCGGCGGCTGCGTGGCGGGCGAGCAGTGCGGAGGCGGTACGAGCGAGGATGCTGTCGGCGCGGATGAGAGGCACGGGCCCCGGCTTCCCACGCGCGGGAACGATCAAACAGTTTGGCTTCGTGATCTTGGCGTGAGCCCGATCACCCGGCGGACGGCGGCGGCCCGAGGGGGTTCGGGCCGCCGCATCGATCACCTGCCGGCAGGAGGCGCTACGGCAGGGTCCAGCGCTGGTTGGCGGCGCCGGAGCAGGCCCAGATCTGCAGCTGGGTGCCGTCGGCCGAGCTCGGGCCGGTGGCGTCCAGGCACTTGCCCAGCGACTGCAGGCTGCCGTCGGTCCCCGCCACCCACTGCTGCGCCGCGGTGCCGTTGCAGTCGTAGAGCTGCACCTTCGTGCCGTTGGCCGAGCTGGCCGCGGCCACGTCGAGGCACTTGCCCAGCGCGCGGAGCGTGCCGTCGGTGCCGACCGTCCACTGCTGGGCCGTCGAGCCGTTGCAGGTGTACAGCTGGATCTTCGTGCCGTTCGCGGAGCTCGCGCCGGCGACGTCGACGCACTTGCTGCCGTAGCCGGTGATCTGGCCGGTCCGGGTGCTCGGGGTGCCGCTGTCGGCGCCGGCCCAGAGGTACGTCCCGACGGTCTTGGCCGGCAGGGTGTTCGAGATCTGCTGGTTGCCCACCCGCAGCGTGAACGGCTGGCTCGCCCCGGTCTGGTTCACCACGACGGTGACGAGCGTGCCATCGGGGTTCTGGAAGGCGACGTTCGTGACCGTCCCGGTCGAGCCGTAGCCGGTCGACACGCGCCGCGCGCCGGCCGCGACGAACTTCGAGAACTGGGCGACCATGTTGTAGTCCGGCAGCGCCCAGAACGTGTCGCGGTTGGTCGGGCTCTGCACGAGCATGGTCGGGTCGGGCGAGCCGGACCACCGCTCGGGCGAGCGGTTCTGGTCCAGCATGCTGACCCAGCCCTCATACAGGGTGGAGTTGTTACGGAAGTACTGCACGATGCGGTCGGCCCCCGACGTACCCCAGACGGAACGCTCCGTCATGAGCACGTCCTTGTCCGGGTAGCTCGCCTTGACGGTGGACATGGCCGACGGGTCGCCGGCGTAGTCGTGGAAGGCGATGCCGTCCACGGACGAGTACGCGTCGCTGTGGCTGGACGAGCTGCCGAGCACCCCGGCGGCGTACGACACGCCCTCGCTGAAGTTGTGGTCGAAGGCCCAGATCTTCACGCCGCCGAGCGCGTTGTTGCTCAGCTCGGTGCGCAGCGCCTTGGCCAGCTGCCGCTCCTGGTCGGCGCTCACCAGCATGCCCGGGTAGTCCGCCGGCGAGAACAGCGGCTCGTTCTGCAGCGTGAGCGCGTAGATCGGGATGCCCTGCGCGACGTACGCCTGCACGGCCCGGCGGTAGTAGGTCGCCAGCGTCGGGATGTAGGTGCTGTTGAGGCTGCCGCCGATGATGTTGTTGCTGGTCTTCATCCACGGCGGGGCGGACCAGGCGCTGGCGAAGATGCGCAGGTTGGGGTTGATGGCCAGGGCCTGCTTCAGGGTGGTGATGATGTTGTAGTCGATGTCGCGCTGGATCGAGAACCGCGACAGCGACGGGTCGGCCGCCCCGTCGTCGTAGGTGTAGAAGTCGTGCGACGTGAAGTCGCTGGTGCCGAAGGTGATGCGGGCGACGTTGAAGCCGGCCCCGGTGGCCGGGTCGACGAGCGTGCGCAGCGCCTTGTCGCGGCCCGTCGCGCTCATCCGCGACAGGTTGTAGATGGTGGACTCCTCCAGCGACGAGCCGATGCCGAGGATCGACTGGTACTTCGTGGCGGTGTCGACGGTGACGGTGGCACTCCCGGAGGCGGCGACGATCGGGGCGTCGGCCTGCCGGGAGAGCTGGTAGGGAGTGCCGGCCAGGCCGGTGGCCGGGCTGGTGTACCAGTTGCCGTTCTTCGGCTCGTAGCCGGCGGTGCGCGACTCCGAGCTCCAGTAGACCTGGACCGAGGTGGCCGCCGCGGCGGCCGGCAGCTGGGCTGATGTGAGCAGGGCGGCCGCGGTGGCCGCGACGAGCAGTGCAGACAACGGCCGGGTTGGGACCATGCGCACGCCTCCTGGCGGGGAGTTAACTTCGGGACTTGTATTAAGCCCGGAAGCCAAATATCTGTCAATGTTCCTAACAGATACGCCGTGCCCCGCCCCCGGCCCAAGGTCCTAACCTGGGCCTTCGGCCTGGCCACCCACCGGCGCCGGCCCCGGCCCGAGCGTCACCCCGGCAGCGTACGGGCCGACTCCACGTTCCGGTAGATCCGGCGATGCCACCGGGCCGTCCGGGAGCGGTCGCGCGCGAGGGGTGAGACGCCCGACCTCGAGCACCACGTCGTCGGGAGCGAGGAGGGTCGCGCGCGAGGGGTGAGACCCCGCCGGGATGGGTAAGGCCAGGGTATGAGTGAAGAGAACGCCACGATGGGCACGACCGGCACCCCCGGCGGCGACGGCGCCTCCGTCATCGACGAGGAGGACCGCCTCAACGGTTCGGCGCGCGGCGTGTACACCCCGTACGGCCTCGGCGGCGAGGTCGACGACCCGGCCATGCCGTTCGACAAGAAGGTCGACTCCGAGGGCAAGCTCCACCTGCCCCGCAACGCGGCCCAGCGCGGTTAGCCGAGCGGCCCACAGCCAACGCGGCGCGATCCGGGTCGACGGCGTAGGCCGCGACGCCCCGGCGCACGCCCGGCCGGTGCAGTGCGCCTCCTGGCCGTTCTCGAAGTTCGAGCGGCCCCACAGCCGCGCGGCGCGATCCGGGTCGACGGCGTAGGCCGCAACGCCCCGGCGCACGCCCGGCCGGTGCAGTGCGGCCTCCTGGCCGTCCTCGAAGTACCGCCCGGTGACCCTTCGACGAGAGGAGCGTGCGGTGGCGCGCCGGTGCCCGGCCGCGCGCCCAGGGCGCGACCGGGCACCGTCCGCCCGG
>NZ_JBFAZW010000173.1:0-15120 GCF_040682015.1 Dactylosporangium sp. NPDC051485 | reverse complement strand
ACACGCCGTCCGGGCGGGACGTGGTCTTCCAGCGCTACGACCTCAACATCGGCACCGCGGCGAACCCGACCCTGCGCTGGGAGGGCACCATCGACTGGTCCTCGCCGCCGGCCCCGGCCAGGACGGCGAGGAGCGCGTCCGGGTCGAGGTCGCCGCCGGGCAGGTCGACGAGGCCGCCCCAGGCCCGCGGGCGTTCCAGCCCGGCGACCCGTCCGAAGCCCCAGACCTGGGCCTGGGCGGGGTCGGCGGGGGCGTCGGCCGGGCCGGCGTGCACCGCGCCGCGGGTCAGGCACCACAGCGGCGCCTCGATGCCGGCGTCGCCGAGGGCCTGGGTGAGCGTGACCGTGCCGGCCAGGCCGACCGGCAGCTCGGGGTGGGCGGGCAGTGGCCTGGTATCGAGGGCGAGCAGGGATACCACGGCCCGGGCGCCCGGCGCGGCGTCGCGAAGGCGGGCGGCCAGCGCCGCCCGGCCGGCCTCCTCGGGGGCGACGGTGATGGTGCGGACCTCGGCGCCGGCGGACTGCAGGGCCTTGGCGACGGCGGTGGACGTACCGTCGGCGAGGCCCGACTCCGGCTCGACCAGCAGCCACTCGCCGTCCAGCCCCGCCGCGGCGGGGCCGCCCAGCGGTTCCCACTCGACGCGGTAGCGCCAGCCGTCCACGGTGGAGCTCTCGCGGCGCCGGCGGCGCCAGCCCGACAGCAGGGGCAGCGCGGGCGCGAGCGCGGCGCCGTCGGGGACCTGCAGGGCGTCGGCCACGCCGGCCAGGTCGCCCCGCTCGATCGCGGCCCAGAACTGCTCGTCGGCGGGGTCGCCCGCGAGGACGGGCTCGCCCTGCAGCCAGTACCGCCGGCGGTCGAACGCGTACGTCGGCAGGTCCACCCACCGCTCGCCCGGCCCGCCGAGCAGCGCGGGCCAGTCCACGGCAACCCCGCGCACGTACAGCTCGGCCACCGAGGTCAGCAGCCGCTGCGGGCCGCCCTCGCCCCGGCGCAGCGTGCCGGCCGCGGCGATCGCAATGCCGGCCTCCTCGGCCGTGTCCTGCAGCGCGACCGTGAGCACGGGGTGGGTGCTGCACTCGACGAAGATCCGGTGGCCGTCGGCGAGCAGCGCCCGCACGGCCGCGTGCAGCTCGACCGGGCGGCGGGCGTTCCAGTACCAGTACTGCGCATCGAGCCCCTCGGTGTCCATCGGCTCCCCGGTGACCGTGGACCAGAACGGCACCTCGGCCCGGCGCGGCGACAGCGGCTCCAGCATGGCGGTCAGCCGCTCCCGCAGCGGATCGACCTGCGCGCAGTGCGAGGCGACGGTCGCGGCCACCACCCGGGCGCGCAGCCCGTCGGCTTCGCACGCGGCCACGAACTCGCCGAGCGCCTCCAGGTCACCGGCCACCGCGACCTGGCGCGGGCCGTTGATCCCGGAGACGGCGAGCCGCTCGCCCCAGCGGGCGAGCCGGGCCCGGACCTCGTCGGCGGGCGCGGCGACGGACGCCACGGCCCCGTTGCCGGCGAGCTCGTCGGCGAAGAGCCGGCTGCGCAGGACCACGACCTTGGCCGCGTCCTGCAGGGTCAGCGCGCCGGCCACGCACGCCGCCGCGATCTCGCCCTGGGAGCTGCCGACGACGGCATCGGGGTGGATGCCCTGCGACCGCCAGAGCGCGGCCAGCGAGACCATCACGGCGAAGAGGACCGGCTGGACCACCTCGATCCGCTCGATCGACGGGGCGCCGGGCGCGCCGCGCAGCACGTCGGCCACGGACCAGTCCAGGTGGGCGCCCAGCGCCGCGTCGCACTCGGCGAGCCGGGCGGCGAACACGGGCGAGGCGTCGAGCAGCTCGACGGCCATGCCCTCCCACTGCGAGCCCTGGCCGGGGAAGACGAACACGGTCCGCCCGGCGATGTCGGCCACGCCCCGCACCACGGCCGGGGACGGGCCGCCCCCGGCGAGCGCGTCGAGGCCGGCGGTCAGCTCCTCGCGGTCGCGGCCGATCACCACCGCCCGGTGCTCCAGCGCGGTCCGGGTCCGGACCAGCGCGGCGGCGACGTCCCCCGGCTCATCGCCGAAGTCGCGCAGGCGGCCGGCCTGGGCTCGCAGCGCGCTCTCGGTGCGGGCCGAGAGCGGGAGCAGCGTGATTTCCGGCGGTGATTTGCCCTCTTCGTCCGAATTCAACGCCGGCGGCTGCTCCAGGATCACGTGGGCGTTGGTGCCGCTGATGCCGAACGAGGACACGCCCGCCCGCCGCGGCCGATCGAGCGCCGGCCACTCGCGCGCCTCGGTGAGCAGCGAGACCGCGCCGGAGGCCCAGTCGACGTGCGAGGAGGGGGCGTCGACGTGCAGGGTGCGCGGCAGCACCCCGTGGCGCATCGCCTCGACCATCTTGATGATCCCGGCGACGCCCGCGGCGGCCTGCGTGTGGCCCAGGTTGGACTTGAGCGACCCGACGTACAGCGGCTCGCTCCGGTCCTGTCCATAGGTGGCCAGCAGCGCCTGGGCCTCGATCGGGTCACCCAGGGAGGTGCCGGTGCCATGGGCCTCGACCGTGTCCACGTCGGACGGCCGCAGGCCGGCGTTGGCCAGCGCGGCCCGGATGACCCGCTGCTGCGACGGGCCGTTCGGGGCGGTGAGGCCGTTGGAGGCGCCGTCGGAGTTCACGGCCGAGCCGCGCACCACGGCGTGGATTCGGTAGCCGAGGCGGCGGGCCCGGGACAGCCGGGCCAGCACCAGCACCCCGACGCCCTCGGCGAAGGCGGTGCCGTCGGCCGCTTCGGCGAAGGCGCGGCAGCGGCCGCCCGGCGACAGCGCCCGCTGCCGACTGAACTCGATGAACTCGGCCGGGGTCGGCATCACGCAGACGCCGCTGGCCAGGGCGAGCGAGCACTCGTCATTACGCAGCGCCTGGGTGGCCAGGTGCAGCGCGACCAGCGACGAGGAGCAGGCGGTGTCGACGGTGACCGCCGGGCCCTCCAGGCCGAAGGCGTAGGCGATGCGCCCGGAATGGACGCTCGCCGAGACGCCGGTGCCGAGGTACCCGTCCACGCCCTCCGGCAGTTCCCGCAGGTCGGAGGCGTAGCCGGAGGCGACGGCGCCGACGTAGACGCCGGTGCGGCTGCCGCGCAGCGACATCGGCGGGATGCCGGCCCGTTCCATCGCCTCCCACGTGGTCTCCAGCAGCAGCCGCTGCTGCGGGTCCATGGCGAGCGCCTCGCGGGGCGAGATGCCGAACAGGTCGGCGTCGAACATGGCCGCGTCCTGGACGAAGCCGCCCTCCCGCGCGTACGTGTGGCCGCGCCGGTCCGGGTCGGGCGAGTAGATGCCGGCCAGATCCCAGCCGCGGTCGGCGGGGAACGGCCCGATCGCGTCCACCTCGGACTCGACCAGCCGCCACAGGTCCTCCGGCGAGGCGACCTCGCCCGGGTAGCGGCAGGCCATGCCGACGACCACGATTGGGTCGTCCGCCGCGGCGAGCACGGGTGCGGCCTCCTCCGGCGCCGGCTGGGCCTCCCCCACGAGGGCGACCAGGAGGTGCCGGGCCAGCTCGGCCGGGGTGGGGTGGTCGAAGACGGCGGTGGCGGACAGCCGCACGCCGGTGGCCGCGCCGAGCCGGTTGCGCAGTTCCACCGCGGTCAGCGAGTCGAAGCCGAGGTCCTTGAACGGCCGGTGGGCGTCCACGGCGTCGGCCGAGGCGTGCACCAGCACCGCGGCGGCGTGCCCGCGGACCAGGTCGGTGACCTCGCGCTCGCGGTCGGCCGGGCCCAGGGCGGCCAGCCGGTCGGCGAGCGCCCGGCCGTCGGCGGCGGTGTCGTTCGCGGCCCGCCGCGGCGCCTGGCGGACCAGCCCCCGCGCGAGGGCCGGCAGCTCGCCCTGCAGGGCGAGCCGGCGCAGCCCCGTGGTGTCCACCGGCACGGCCATGAGCAGCGCCGCGTCGGCCGCCGGGGCGGCGTCGAGCAGCGCCAGGCCCTGCTCGGCGGCGATCGGGCGGGACACGCCGCGCATGAGCCGGGCCACGGCGCTGTCGTCGAGGTGCCCGGTCAGCGCGCTGGTCGGCTGCCACAGCCCCCAGGCGAGGGACTGCGCCGGCAGCCCCTGGGCCCGCCGGTGGTGGGCGAGGGCGTCGAGGACGGCATTCGCGGCGGCGTAGTTGCCCTGGCCGGGGCTGCCGAGCACGCTCGCGGCGGAGGAGAACATGACGAACGCGTCGAGGTCCCGCCCGGCGGTCAGCTCGTGCAGGATCAGCGCGCCGTCGGCCTTCGGGCGCAGTACCGTGCCGAGCCGTTCGGCCGTGAACGACTCGACGGTCCCGTCGTCCAGCACGCCGGCCAGGTGCACGACGGCGCGCACCGATTCGGTGTCCAGCAGCCGCCGCACGGCGTCGCGGTCGGCGATGTCGCAGGCGGCGACCCGCACCCGCGGGTCCGGTTCCCCGGCGCCCCCGGAGCGGCCCACCAGCAGCACGTCGCTCACGCCGTGCTCGGTCACGAGGTGGCGGGCCACCAGGCGGCCGAGGGTGCCGGTGCCGCCGGTGACGAGCACCGTGCCCTCGGTGGGCCAGGCCGGGCGGGGCAACCGCAGCACGATCTTGCCGACGTGCCTGGCCTGGCTCATGTACCGAAATGCCTCCGGCGCCCGGCGAATGTCGAACACCGTCACCGGAAGCGCCGGCTCGAGCGACGCCATGACCTCGGCCAGCATCTCCCCGATCCGCTGCGGACCCGCCTCCTGCAGGTCGAAGGCGCGATAGCGCGGCCCCAGGCCGACGCGGACGTCGGTCTTGCCCATCTCGATGAACCGGCCGTGCTCGGCGAGCAGGCCGAGCGAGGCGTCGACGAAGTCACCGGCGAGGGAGTTGAGCACCACGTCGACGGCGGGGAAGCGCTCGGCGAAGCCCAGGTCGCGGGAGGAGGCGATGTGCTCGTCGTCGAGGCCGAGCCCGCGCAGCACGTCCCACTTGGCGGGGCTCGCGGTGGCGAAGACTTCCGCGCCGAGTTGCCGCGCCAGGTGTACCGCGGCCATCCCCACCCCACCGGCCCCCGCGTGCACGAGGACCCGCTCGCCCGCGCGCAGCCCGGCCAGGTCGACCAGCGCGTAGTAGGCGGTGAGGAAGCAGGTCGGGACCGAGGCGCCGCGCTCGAACGACCAGCCGTCCGGGATGCGGGTGACGGTCCGCGCGTCGGCCACGGCGACCGGGCCGAAGGAGCCGGGCAGCAGGCCGGCCACCCGGTCGCCGACGGCCACGTTGCGCACGTCCGGGGCGGCCTCGACGACCACGCCGGCGCCCTCGTTGCCCATGCGGGCCTCGCCGGGGTACATGCCGAGCGCGATGAGCACGTCACGGAAGTTGAGGCCGGCGGCCCGCACGGCGACGCGCACCTGCCCCGGCTCCAGCGGCCGCCCGCCCGCCGCGGATTCGGCCACCCGCAGCCCGTCGGCGGTCCCGGCGCCGGACTCCTCGACGACCCAGCCGTCGCCGGCCGGGAGGCGCAGGTCGCCGTCGGCGCCCGCCCGGGCCAGCCGCGGCACCCGGGCGGCCCCGGCCCGTACGGCGACCTGTGGTTCACGGGCGGCGGCGGCCGCGGAGACCACGGCGGCCAGGGCGGCGGCGGACTCGTCGGTGTCGTCGAGGTCGACCAGCAGGATGCGGCCGGGGTGCTCGGCCTGAGCCGACTTGAGCAGGCCCCACAGCGCCGCGCCGGCCAGGTCGACCGGCCGGCCGGGCTCGGGGGCGGCGGCGCCGCGGGTGACGACGACCAGCCGCGCCGCCTCGAACGCCTCGGCGCTCAGCCAGGCCTGGACCAGTTCCAGGCCCGCGGCGGTCACCCGGTGCACGGCGTCGATCGGATCGCCGCCGAGGCCGGTGCCGCCATCAAGGGCGGTGTCGCCGCCCAGGCCGGTGAACGAGGCTGCGACCAGATCGGGGGCCGGTGCGCCGGCCGTCACCGCCTCGGCCAGCGACGGCAGGTCCCAGGCGCTCGTCGGGGCCAGCCCGGCCGCCCACAGCGCGGTGGTGACGCCGAGGTCATCCGCGCCGACGACGACCCACCCGGCCGGCTCGGGCCGCTCCTCGACCGGCAGCGCAGCCCAGTCCACCCGGAACAGCGCATCGGATCCGGCCGCCGGCCCGGCGTCGGTGAGCGGCCGGGAGACCAGTCGTTCGACCACCGCGACCGGCTCGCCCGCGGCGTCGGCGGCGACGACGGTCACCGCGTCCGGGCCGGCCGGGGAGAGCCGCACGCGCAGGCCGGTGGCGCCGGTGCCGTGCAGGGTCACCCCGGTCCAGGCGAACGGCAGGGCCGGGCCGCCGGTCGGGTCGAGCAGGCCGGCGTGCAGCGCGGCGTCGAGCAGGGCCGGGTGCAGGCCGTAGCGGGCCGCGGTGGCCTGCTGCGGCTCGGGCAGCCGGACCTCGGCGAACAGGTCGTCGCCCCGGCGCCAGGCGGCGCGCAGGCCGCGGAAGGCGGGGCCGTAGCCGTACCCGTTGGCGGCGAACCGCTCGTACGCGTCGCCGACGGGCAGCGGCTCGGCGCCGGGCGGCGGCCACTCGGCCAGCCCGGTCGGGGCCGCGGCCGCGCCGGGGGCGAGCCGGCCCTCCGCGTGCACGGTCCACCCGGCGTCGTCGCGGTCGGGTCGCGAGTGGACGGTCAGCGGCCGGCGCCCGTCGGCGTCCGGTTCGGAGATCCAAACCTGCACCCGTACCGCATCCTCGCCGCCCAGCACCAACGGCGCCTGAATGGTCAGCTCCTCGACCGCCGGGCAGCCGCACTCCTGACCGGCCCTCAGCGCCAGCTCGACGAACGCGGTGCCCGGCAGCAGCACGGTGCCGTTCACGGCGTGGTCGGCCAGCCACGGCTGGGTGCGCAGCGAGAGCCGCTCGGTCAGCAGGTACGCGTCGGCGTGCGCCAGCCGGACCACCGGCTCGTCACCGCCGGGGCTCCCGTCGCCGCTGAGCCAGAACCGTTCCCGCTGGAAGGCATACGTCGGCAGGTCTACCCGCCGCCCGCCGGCCAGCAGCGCCCCGAAGTCGACGCCGATCCCCTGGTTGTGCGCCTCGCCCAGCGACGTGACCAGGCGCCGCATCCCGCCGTCGTCCCGCCGCAGCGTCCCCACCCCGAGCGCGAGCACCGGGTGTGCACTGCACTCGATGAACCCGTCGAGCCCCAGCTCCCGCGCGGCATTCACGGCATCGTCAAACCGCACCGGCTGCCGAAGATTGGTGTACCAATACGTCCCATCCAGCTGAGCGGTATCCAGCACCTCACCCGTCACCGCGGATATGAACGGAACCCGCCCAGATACCGGGCTCAGACCGTCGAGATCAGCCAGAATCTGCTCACGCAGCTCCTCCACCTGCGGCGTATGCGACGCATAATCCACCGGAATCCGGCGCACCCGGATGTCCTCGCCGCAGGAGGCCATGAACTCGTCCAGGGCCTCAACCGGACCAGCGACCACCGTCGCCGACGGACCATTGACCGCCGCAACCGACAACCGGCCGTCGATCAGCTCACGCACCCGATCCACCGGCGCCGCAACCGAGACCATGCCGCCCTTACCGGCAATGGCCCGCAGCGCCTTCGACCGCAGCACCACCACCCGCGCCCCATCCACAATGGACAGCCCACCGGCCACCACCGCGGCCGCGATCTCACCCTGCGAGTGGCCGATCACGGCCGCCGGAGTCACGCCATGCGACTCCCAGACCGCGGCCAGGGAGACCATGACCGCCCACAGGACCGGCTGGACCACATCCACCTGCTCCAACAACTCCGGGTCGGACAGAGCGTCTTGCAACGACCAATCCACCAACGGAGCCAGGGCCCGCTCACACTCGGCGAACACCGGGGAGTCGGCCAACAGCTCGGACGCCATGCCCACCCACTGCGAACCCTGGCCCGGGAAGACGAACACCGCCCGCCGCGGCTCGGTGGCGAGGCCCTCCAGGACGTTCGCCGCGGGTTCGCCGTGGTGCAGCGCGTCCAGGCCCGCCAGCGCCTCGGCGCGGTCCGCGGCGACCACGACCGCGCGGTGGTCCAGGGCCGCCCGGCCGGTCGCCAGCGAGGCCGCCACGTCGAGCAGGCTCAGGTCCGGGTCGTCCCGCAGCCGGGCGGCGAGCCGGGCCGCCTGGTCCCGCAGCGCGGCGGCGGAGCGGGTCGACACGACCAGCGGCAACGGGTGTTCCCAGGTGCCCGCCGGCGATGGCTCGTCCACCGCCTGTTCGAGGATCACGTGGGCGTTGGTGC
This sequence comes from Dactylosporangium sp. NPDC051485, assembly GCF_040682015.1. Lineage (NCBI taxonomy): Bacteria > Bacillati > Actinomycetota > Actinomycetes > Micromonosporales > Micromonosporaceae > Dactylosporangium > Dactylosporangium sp. NPDC051485. Next base: position 6,891 of record NZ_JBFAZW010000173.1, on the reverse strand, counting down.
CGCTGATGCCGAACGCCGACACCGCGGCGCGGCGCGGGCGGTCCTCCGCCGTCTCCCACGGCCGGGCGCGGTCCAGCAGCGCCACCGCGCCGGCGGACCAGTCCACGTGGGACGACGGGTCCTCGGCGTGCAGGGTCCGGGGCAGCACGCCGCGGCGCATCGCCTCAACCATCTTGATGACGCCCGCCACCCCGGCCGCGGCCTGGGTGTGGCCGATGTTCGACTTCACCGAGCCGAGCCACAGCGGGCGGTCGCGGTCCCGGCCGTAGGTGGCCAGGAGGGCCTGGGCCTCGATCGGGTCGCCGAGCCGGGTGCCGGTGCCGTGCGCCTCGACCGCGTCCACGTCGGCCGGCAGCAGTCCGGCGTTGGCGAGCGCGGCCCGGATGACCCGCCGCTGGGACGGCCCGTTAGGGGCGGTGAGCCCGTTGGAGGCGCCGTCCTGGTTCACCGCCGAGCCGCGCACCACGGCCAGCACGCGGCGGCCGTGGCGGCGGGCGTCGGAGAGCCGCTCGAGCACGAGCACGCCCACGCCCTCCGCCAGGCTCATGCCGTCGGCCCGCTCCGAGAACGGCTTGCACCGGCCGTCGGGGGCCAGCCCGCCCTGCTCGGAGAAGCCGAGGAACTCCAGCGGCGTCGACATCACCGACACGCCGCCGACCAGCGCCAGCGCGCAGTCGCCGGCCCGCAGCGCCTGCGCGGCCAGGTGCACCGCCACGAGCGACGACGAGCAGGCGGTGTCGACGGCCACCGCCGGGCCCTGCAGCCCCAGGATGTACGCCACCCGCCCGGGCACGACGCTGGAGGCGCCGCCGGTGGTCAGGTGGCCCTCGTACCCCTGCGGCGCGGGCGACATCGACCAGCAGTAGTCCAGGCCGTAGCAGCCGGCGAAGGTCCCGGTGTTGCTGCCCTGCAGCGACAGCGGGGCGATCCCGGCCCGCTCCAGCGCCTCCCACGACGTCTCCAGGAACAGCCGCTGCTGCGGGTCCATCGCGAGCGCCTCGCGCGGCGCGATGCCGAAGAACGCCGCGTCGAACTCGTCGGCGCCGGGCAGGAAGCCGCCCTCCTGCGACTGCGAGCGGCGGCGCAGCTCGTCGAGGTCCCAGCCGCGGTTGGCCGGGAACGGCGACATGGCGTCGCGCCCGCCGTCGACCACGTCCCACAGGTCCTCGGGGCCGGCCACCCCGCCCGGGTAGCGGCACGCCATGCCGACGATCGCGATCGGCTCGCGGCCCGCCTCCTCCACGGCGCGCAGCCGCTGGCGGGTCTCGTGCAGATCCGCGGTCACGTACTTCAGATATTCCCGAAGCTTGTTGTCGTCCGCCACGGCAGTACCTTTCAGCTCGTCGAATCAGACGCGGGCGTGCCGAACGAGGACCGGATGAACGCGAAGAGCTCCTCGTCGCCGGCGCTGTCGAGCCGGTCGATGACGGAGCCGGCGGGCTCCTCCTCGCCGGCGCCCTCCAGCCGGGCCAGCAGGCTGCGCACCCGGGCGGCCAGCCCAGCGCGCTCGCCCGCGGCGATGGCGAGCCCGGCGACGGCCGCCTCGATGCGCTCCAGCTCGCCCTGCACCGCCGGCACCGAGTCGAGCGGGTTGCCGGCGGCCACCGGCCCGTCGTCGCGCAGCTCCGCCTCGACCAGCTCGGCCAGGGCGGCGGTGGTCGGGTGGTCGAAGACGAGCGTGGTCGGCAGCGTCAGCCCGGTGGCGGCGATGAGCCGGTTGCGCAGCGCGACGGCGGTGAGCGAGTCGAAGCCAAGCTCCTTGAGCGCCTTGCCGGGCTCGACCGACTCCGGGCCGGCGTGGCCGAGCACCGCCGCCACCTGCTCGCGGACCAGCCGCAGCACGATCTCGGCGCGCTCGGTCGCGGACCGGCCGGCCAGGCGCCGCCGCAGCTGCGCCCCGGCGCCCTCGTCGCCCGGCGCGGCGGCAGGGTCGCTCACCCGGCCGGGCCCGGCGAGCCGCTCGAACAGGCGGGTCGGCCGCGCGGCGCCGAAGAGGTCCGCGAACCGGGACCAGTCGACGTCGGCGATGACGGCGGACGGGGCGTCCTCGGCGAGCAGCCGCCGCAGGGCGGCCAGCGCGGTGCCGGGATCCAGCAGCGGCAGGCCGTGCCGGCGAGCCTGCTCGGCGGCCGGCGACACGTCCCAGCTCACCGCGGTGCCGGGATCCAGCAGCGGCACGCCGTGCCGGCGGGCCTGCTCAGCGGCCGGCGGCACGTCCCAGCTCACCGCGCTGCCGGGATCCAGCGGCGACACGCCGTGCCGGCGGGCCTGCTCGGCGCGCTCGCCCCGGTCGGCGGCCGGCGGCACGTCCCACATGCCCCAGCTCACGGCGCTGCCGCCGGCGCCGCGGGCCCGCCGCCGGTGGATGAGCGCCTCCAGCTCGGCCTCGGCGGCGGCGTGGGCCGCGTGCTCGGGACTGCCCCACACGCCGGCCGCGGAGCAGAAGACGACGAACGCGTCGAGGCGCTCGGCGAGGAGGCGGTCGAGCTGGCGTACCGCGGCCGTCTTCGCCTCGATCGCCCGGGCCAGGCCGTCAGCATCGGACCCGGCCAGCGCGGCCAGCGGCACGGGCGCGGGGGTGTGCACGACCGAGCGGACCGGGCGGCCGGCGGCGGCCAGCTCGGCCAGCAGCTCGGCGGTCTGCTCCCCGTCGGCGAGGTCGACGCCGGTGAGCGAGACCGTCACGCCGTCGGCGGTGATCTCGTCGATGAGCCCCCGGCCGACCGGCCCGGTGAGCACGAGGTGCTCGGCGCCGGCGGCCACCAGCCAGCGGGCGACCAGCGGGTCGAGCGGGCCGCCGCCGGTGACGAGCGCGGTGCCGGAGGTCCGCCAGGGCTCGGCCGCGGCGCCGGGCCCGCCGGCCCGGACCAGGCCGCGGCCGTAGGTGCCGGTGGCCCGGACGGCGACCTCATCCTCGGCGCCCGGGTCGGCCAGGACGCCGGCCAGCCGGTCCCCGGCCTTCTCGTCGAGCACGGCGGGCAGGTCGATGACGCCGCCCCACAGCCGCGGGTGTTCCCGGGCGGCGACGCGGCCGAGTCCCCACACCTGCGCCTGCGCGGGGCTGATGTCGGTGTCGGAGGCGCTCAGCGGCAGGGCCCCCCGCGTGACGCACCACACCGGCACCTCGGCGCCCCGCTCGGCCAGCGCCTTGACCAGTACGGCGACGTCCACGGCATCGGCGGCGGCCACGAGGACGCCGGCCGCGTCGCCCAGCTCCTCGCTCACCCGGCCAACCGGCGCCTGCCGCACGGCCGCCCCACGCCCGGCGAGGGCCCGCCCGCACAGCTCGGCGACGGGATCGCCCTCGGGGGCGGCGACCAGCCAGGCGCCGCGCACGGGCTCGTCGTTGGTGTCGACGGGCACCCAGGCCACGTCGTAGCGCAGCGGGTCGGCCGGGACGGCATCGGGCGTGAGCCAGTACCGCTCCCGCTGGAACGGATATGTCGGCAGCTCCACCCGCCGCCCGCCGTCGAGCAGCGGCCGGAAGTCAACCCCGATCCCCTGCGCCCAAGCCTCGCCCAGCGAGGTCACAAGCCGCCGCAACCCGCCATCGTCGCGCCGCAACGTCCCCACCCCGAGCGCGAGAACCGGATGCGCACTGCACTCAACGAACCCGTCCAGCCCAAGGCCACGCGCAGTGTTCACCGCATCTTCAAACCGCACCGGCTGCCGAAGATTCGTGTACCAATACGCCCCATCCAAAAGCGACATATCCAGCACATCGCCCGTCACCGCCGATATGAACGGCACCCGCCCGGATATCGGGTTGAGACCCTCGAGATCGGCCAAAATCTGCTCGCGCAGCTCCTCCACGTGCGGCGTATGCGACGCATAATCCACCGGGATCCGGCGCACCCGAACGTCCTCGCCGCAGGAGGCCATGAACTCCTCCAGCGCCTCAACCGGACCGGCCACCACAGTCGCCGACGGACCATTAACCGCCGCAACCGACAACCGGTCACCCAGAAGCTCACGCACCCGATCCACCGGCGCCGCAACCGACACCATCCCGCCCCGGCCCGCAATCGCCCGCAACGCCCTCGACCGCAGCACCACCACCCGCGCCCCATCCACAATGGACAAACCACCAGCAACCACCGCCGCCGCGATCTCACCCTGCGAATGACCAATCACCGCCGCCGGGACCACGCCATAGGACTCCCACACCGCGGCCAACGACACCATCACCGCCCACAAGACCGGCTGCACCACATCCACCCGCTCCAACAACCCCGGATCAGCCAACGCCTCCCGCAACGACCAATCCACCAACGGCGCCAGAGCCCGCTCACACTCGGCAAACACCGGGGAGTCGGCCAACAGCTCGGACGCCATACCCACCCACTGCGAACCCTGACCCGGGAAGACGAACACCGCCCGCCGGTTCGCGTCCGCGAAGCCCTCCAGCAGGTTCGGGGCGGCGACCCCGGCACCCAGCGCCCGCAGGCCGGCCAGGGCCTCGGCGCGGTCCGCGGCCACCACGACCGCCCGGTGCTCCAGCGCCGCCCGGCCGGTCGCCAGCGACGCCGCAACGTCCAGCAGGCCAGGCTCCGGGACATCGGTCAGGCGCGCGGCCAGACGGTTCGCCGCCGCGCTCAGCGCGCCGACCGATCGGGCCGACAGCACCAGCGGCACCGCCCCTTGGTGCTGCGCCGGGGCGTCCGGCTCGTGCGGCGTCTCCTCCAGGATCACGTGGGCGTTGGTGCCGCTGGCGCCGAAGGCGGAGACGCCGGCCCGGCGCGGCTCATCGGTGCGCGGCCACGGCCGGGCCTCGGTCAGCAGCCGCACGGCGCCGGCCGACCAGTCCACGTGGGACGAGGGCGCGTCGACGTGCAGCGTCTGCGGCAGCTCGCCGTGCCGCATCGCCTCGACCATCTTGATGACCCCGGCCACGCCGGCCGCGGCGGCGGTATGGCCCAGGTTGGACTTGACCGAACCGAGCCACAGCGGGCGGTGGGCCGGGCGGCCCTGACCGTAGGCGAGCTGGAGGGCCTGGGCCTCGATCGGGTCGCCGAGGGTGGTGCCGGTGCCGTGGGCCTCGACGGCGTCGACCTGGCCGGCGCTCAGCCGGGCCCGGACCAGTGCCTGCTCGATGACCCGCTGCTGGGACGGGCCGTTGGGCGCGGTCAGGCCGTTGGAGGCGCCGTCGCAGTTGACCGCGCTGCCGCGCAGGACGGCGAGCACCGGGTGGCCGAGCCGCCGGGCGTCGGACAGCCGCTCCAGCACCAGCAGGCCGGCGCCCTCCGACCAGGCGGTGCCGTCGGCGGCCTCGGCGAAGGCCTTGATCCGCGCGTCGGGGGCCAGGCCGCGCTGGCGGCTGAACTCGATGTAGGCGTCGGGGATGGCCATGACCTGGGCCCCGCCGGCCAGGGCGAGGGTGCACTCGCGCTGGCGCAGCGACTGGGCGGCCAGGTGCAGCGCGACGAGCGAGGAGGAGCACATGGTGTCGACGGTCAGCGCCGGTCCTTCGAACCCGAACGTGTACGACAGGCGACCGGCGACGACGGCCGGTACCGTTCCCGTGAGCAGGTGGCCCTCGATGTCGCGGGCGTCCAGACCGGGATCGGCGCCGTACCCGGAATAGGTGCCGCCGACGAAGACGCCCGTGTCGCTGCCGCGCAGGTCCGCGGGGACGATCCCGGCCCGCTCCAGCGCCTCCCAGGCGACCTCCAGCAGCAGCCGCTGCTGCGGGTCCATCGCGAGGGCCTCGCGGGGCGAGATGCCGAAGAAGGCCGCGTCGAACCCGGCGGCGTCGTCGAGGAACCCGCCCTCGCGCACGTAGCTGCGCCCGAGCCGGTCGGGGTCCGGGTCGTACAGGTCGGCCGGCCAGCCGCGGTCCGGCGGGAACGGTCCGATGACGTCGCGGCCGTCGCGGACCAGGGCCCACAGCGCCTCCGGCGAGTCGACGCCGCCCGGGTACCGGCAGGCCATGGCGACGACGGCGATGGGCTCGTGGCCGGCCGCCTCGGTGGCGGCGAGCCGCGCGCGGGCGTCGCGGAGCTCGGCGGTCACCCACTTGAGGTTCTCCAGCAGCTGCGCTTCCCTCGTGTTGTCCGTCATGACTTACCGAACTCCTCCCGGATCAGCGCGAAGATCTCGTCGGCGCCGGCCGACTCGATTTCGGTGTGGGAACGCTGCTGCGGTACCTCGGCCTCGCCCCACTTGGCGAGCAGCACCCGCAGCCGGCCGGCGACCTTGCGCCGGGCCGCGCCGCCGAGGTCCAGCTGCCCGAGGGTCAGGTCGATCCGGTCGAGGTCGGCGAGCACGGTGGCGTCCGAGGGCCGGTCGCCACCGAGGCGGTCGTGCAGGTCGGCGGCGAAGGCCCGCGGGTTGGGCCGGTCGAAGACGATGGTCGTGGGCAGCTTGAGCCCGGTCGCGGCGCCGACCCGGTTGCGCAGGTCCACGCCGGTGAGCGAGTCGAAGCCGAGGTCCTTGAACGGGGTGACGGGGTCGATGGCGGCCCCGGTGCGGTGGCCGAGCACCAGCGCCGCCTCCCGGCAGACCAGCCGCTCCAGCGTGTCGAGGCGCTCGGGGTCGCCGAGGCCGGCGAGCTGGCGCAACAGTTCCTCGGCCCGCCCGCCGTCGCCGGCCGGCTCGTCCTCGGTCTGCGTCGCGAGCGCCTGCCGCGCCTCGGGCAGGTCGGCCAGCAGCGGGCTGGGCCGCATGGCGGCGAAGGTCCGGGCGAACAGCCCCCACTCGACCCGGGCCCACCGGCGTATTCGGGCCGCTGCTACTCGCCGGCGCGGGCCTCGGTCTCGTGACCGTCCCGCTCAACGTCACCCTCATGTCCACCGTGGATCCCGGCCGTGCTGCTCGCCCGACTGGCGCTCGACAAGACCCTTCACGGCCAGGGCCACGGCGGCGCCCTGCTCGCGGACGCGCTTCACCGGA
>NZ_JBFAZW010000172.1:0-15487 GCF_040682015.1 Dactylosporangium sp. NPDC051485 | reverse complement strand
GCCTAACGCCATCCCAGCAAACTACCCGAAATAGATCCAAAACGATGGCCGCCACGCCAGTGGCGGCCATCGTTTAACACCAGTCACCTAGGGGGATCAGGGACGGAAGCTGGCGCGGTACTCGGTCGGAGAGCGGCCGGTCAGTTCGCGGAACGCGGCATTGAAGGCGGACAACGACGTGTAGCCGACCGCGAAGGCGACCTTGGTGACGGGCGTGTCGCCGGCCGCGAGCTCCTCGACCGCCCGCATGACGCGCATCCGGCGCAGGACCGCGCGCCAGGTCAGGCCGGTCTCGTCCGCGAAGCGGCGGGCCAGGGAGCGCGGGGCCAGGCCGACCTCGCCGGCGATGTCCTCGAAGCAGACCTGCTCGGCCAGGCGCCGCTCGGTCAGCGCGAGGGCCCGGCGCAGCAGCGGGGTGCGCCCGGCCGGCACGACGACCGGGCTCGGGTGCTCGGCCAGGCGCCAGGCGACGGCGGCCAGGGCGGCGAAGAGCGCCTCGGCATAGGGGGCCAGCGGCTCCTCGCTCTCGCCCCACGCGCCGCACTCGACGACCAGGGCCCGGGCCAGGGGCGTGAGGTCGAAGACGGTCAGCGGGGCCGGGGGCGGCGGGGCGAAGCCCGGGTCGAAGAGTACCGAGGCGGTCGTGGCGGCCTGCGGCATGCTGACCGTGATCGCCCGGCCGGCCTCGATGAGGGCCGCCCGGGCGGGTGGGAGCAGCCACGCCTGGCCCTGCGCCTCCAGCCGGAGGGCACCGGCGGAGGCGCAGAGCAGGTAGTGGCGGCCCACGCACAGCTCGCGCGGGGGCTGCGGCGCGAAGGTGCGCACGAAGCTGTACGCCTGGCGGGTCATCGGCTCAAGCGTAGGAGCTCAGGCGACCGTCTCGACCAGTTCGGCCCGGAAGCGGCGGCTGTTCGGGGCGCCGGTCATGAGCGGGCGCACCACCACGCCGGAGCGCGCGAACGCCTCGGAGCTCTGGTACGCGGCGAACGAGGCCTCGTCCTGCCACTCGTGGATGACGGCGACGCCGGTGTCGTCGTCGCGCGAGGCGTACACGCGGTAGGCGACGCTGCCCGGCATGGCGCGGATCTCCTCGCGCTCCGACTCGAGCTGGGCGAGGGCGGCCGGCCGGTCGGCGGCCGTGGTGCTGAAGTCGAGGATGGCGATGAACACGGTGTGACCTCCTGCGTCGTATCCGTTGGGCACACCGATCCTCGCGCGGTCGCCGCCCGGTCCGCCGCCGCCGGACGGACGGCTATGCGCTCCCAGCGGACAGCCGCGGTGATCGCCACCATTCGCCGTCGCATGCACCGGCGGGTCGCCTCGGTGACGCCACTTACACGAGCATTGACCCACCGATTCGTGTTGGATAGCGTGCTGATCACGCGTTTAGGTCAGGGTTGTCCGCATGTTCGTGCGTCCGATGTGACGGGCTCATTGCCGCCGTAATCCGCACCCTCCGGCCAGGGTCCGCCAGCCGCGAGGAATCGCGGATCCCGGGGAATGGCGGGGTAATGGTCATTACGCTGGTCATCGATACGTTCAATGTAGGGAACAACGGCACGACGATTTCGGCGATGCGCTTCGCCGAAACGCTCATCGCGCGCGGGCACACCGTGCGCGTGGTCGCGTGCGGGGAGCCGGACGAGCCTCCCGACGGGCCGCACATGTACTGGGTGCCCGAGCTCGTGGTGCCGATCGCGAGCAGCTTCGCGCACCGGCAGCACACGTTGTTCGCCAAGCCGGTCCGCGCCGTGTTGCGCACCGCGATCGAGGGCGCCGACGTCGTGCACATCTACCAGCCGTGGCCCCTCGGGCGGGCCGCGCAGCGCGTCGCCCGCGAGCTCGGGGTGCCGGCCATCGCGGCATTCCACATCCAGCCAGAGAACGTGACGTACAACATCGGCCTGGGCTGGTTCCCGCCCGCCGCGCACGTCGTCTACATCCTGCTGCGCCTGCTTTTCTACGGGCGGTTCACCGACATCCATTGCCCGTCGACGTTCATCGCCGCGCAGCTGCGCCAGCACGGGTACCGCGCCCGCCTGCACGTCATTTCCAACGGGGTCGGGAGCAATTTCCGGCCCGGCCCGCCCCGGGTCCGCGGGGCCGGCGAGCCGTTCCGCATCCTCATGGTCGGCCGCCTCTCCCCCGAGAAGCGCCAGGACGTGCTCATCCGGGCCGTCCGCCGCTCCCGCCACGCCGCGGACATCCAGCTGCACTTCGCCGGCCACGGCCCGCGGGAGAAGCGCCTGCGCCGGATGGGCGCCCGGCTGCCCAACCCCGCGCGGTTCGGCCACTACCCGCAGGACGAGCTCATCGAGCTCATTCGCTCCTGCGACCTGTACGTCCACGCCTCCGACGTCGAGATCGAGGGCATGTCCTGCATGGAGGCGTTCTCCTGCGGGCTGGTGCCGGTCATCGCCGACGGCCGGCGCAGCGCGACGAGCCAGTTCGCCCTGCAGGCGCGCAACCTGTTCCGGGCCGGCGACCCGGAGGCGCTGGCCGCGCGCATCGACGAGTGGATCGACGACCCGGCCGGGCTGTCCGCCGCCTCGGCCGCCTACGCGAGCTTCGCCGAGCTCTACGCGGTCGAGCGCAGCGTCAAGGCGATCGAGCGGGTCTACGCCCGGGCCGGGCACGCCCCGGAGGCGCCGACCGGGCACGCCGGCCGCACGTTCCGGCTGCTGTCCAGCGCCTTCTACTACGCGGTCGCGATCCCGCTGCTGTTCCTGTGGACCCGGGTGATCCTCGGCGTGCGCACCGAGGGCGTGAACCGGCTGCCGCGCACCGGCGGCGCGCTGACCGTCTGCAACCATGTGCACCTGCTGGACAGCGCGCTCGTCGGCATCGCCCTGTTCCCGCGCCGGCCGGTCTTCACCGCCGCCCCGATGAACCTCGAGCACCGGTGGTACGGCGGCCTGGTGCGGCTGCTCGGCGGGGTCGCCGTGCCGCGCACCCCGGCGGGGCTGCCGGCGTTCTTCTCCGAGATGGAGCTGCTGCTCGCCCGGGGGCGCATCGTGCACTTCTTCCCGGAGGGGGAGCTGCGGCCGTACGACACCGGCCTGCGCGACTTCAAGCGGGGCGCGTTCCACCTCGCCGCGCAGGCCCGGGTGCCGGTGCTGCCGCTGTCGATCCGCTTCACTCCGCCCAGCGGCGCCGGTCGGCTGTTGCGCCGCAAGCCCACCATGGTGATCGTCATCGGCGAGCCGATCGTGCCGACCACCACCGACCCCCGCAACGACCGGCGCATCCGGATGGAGCTGGCCCGGCGGCGCATGCACGACGTGATCACGCGGGCGGCGTAGCGCACCGTCAGGATGGCCTCGGAGGCCTTGAACGGATTCCTAGAGGTCCGCGAGGGTGCGGGAGCGGGCGGCCTGGTAGGGGCAGCCGGCCGCGGCAAAGGCCTCGGCGGTGGCGCGGATGCGGTCCCGGTCGCCGTCCAGGATGGCCTCCGCCCGGTCCAGCTGGGCGGAGGCGATGGGGTTGCCGGCCACCACCTTGCGGGCGGACTCGATGCGGGCGCGGGCCTGCGGGTGCCCGGCCAGCGCCGCCGCCTCGGCGCGCAGCCCGGCGTACCAGTGCAGCCAGATCCAGGTGACCCACTTCCACAACCGTTCGGGCTCGGCGTCCACCCGCTGCAGGGCCGCCTCCACCTCGCCGCGGTGCAGCAGGACGGTGGCGTCGAAGACCGCGCCGTAGCCGGTGGCCCGCTCGGGGGTCGCGCCGAGCCGGTCGGCGACGGCCAGCCAGTGCGCCCGGGCCTCGTCGTCGCCGCGCAGGGCGTGGATCATGGCGACGGCCGCGGCGGGGGCGCCCAGGCGGGCGGCGCGCACCCGGCCGGTGCGCTCCCAGGCCTCCAGGAAGCGCCCGCCGGCGTCGAGCACGGCGTCGGCCTCGCCGGCCAGCGCGTCGACGGAGAGCAGCCAGGACAGGCCCAGGTGGCCCACCTCGGCCAGCAGGGGCAGCTCGGCCAGGCGCCGGGCCCAGCCGCGGGCCGTGGCGAGGTCGCCGACGCCGAGGCTGGTGTCGACGCCGGAGACGAGCGCGTCGGTCAGCTCGAGCATGCTGGCCGGGGCGACCGGCACGGCGCAGAGCAGCTCGATGCGGCTGCGGGCGGTGACCGCGGCCCCGAAGCTGTCCCCGGCCCAGGCCCGGGCGCCGGCGAGCGAGTCGAGGGCGGCCGAGACGGCGAGGGGGTCGCCGGCCCGGCGGGCCAGCTCGACGGCCCGCTCGGCGGCGGCCAGCGTCGCGGCGACCGCGTTGTCGGACGGGCCCTGGTCGGAGCCGAAGGCGTCGGAGACCACGGCTGCCTCGGCGAGCGCCAGCGCGGCCTCGGTCAGTGGGTCGCCGCCGCCCAGCTCGCGGGCCTCGGCCAGCAGCGCGGCCGGCTCCTCGTCCGGCGGGAGCCGGGTGAACGTGCCGGAGAACCGGTAGGCCGTCGTGGCCGCGGCGGCCATCGCGCGGGCGGCGCCGGCCTTGTCCCCCGCCCGGACGGCGGCCCCGGCGGCCGCGCGGTGCAGCCGGTACATGTCGTCGCCGAGCAGCCGGCAGCCGGCCACCGCGGCGGCGTGGCGCAGCGCGGCGGCGGCCAGGGCGTCGTCCCCGGCGAGCCCGCCCGCCTGCTCGTAGCGCTGCTGGGCCTCGCCGGCCAGGTTGCGGGTGAACGCGAGCTCGGCGAGCGCGATGGCCAGCCGGTAGGCGTCCGCGCGGTGCTCGGCGGCGCCGGCGGCCCACCCGAGCGCGGCCCGCAGGTCGTCGGCGATCGCGTCGAACCGGGCCCGCCAGGACCCGTCGGCCGGGCGCGGGTCCTGCGCCAGGCCGGCCGCGCTCGCCCCGCACCATCGCAGGTGCCGCAGCCGTACGCCGGGCAGCTCCCCCGCCCCGGAGAGCCTCTCGACGCCGTACTGCCGGATCGTCTCCAGCCCGCGGTAGCGGGTGCCCCCGGTGGAGGGGACCGCCACCAGCAGGCTCTGCTCGGCCAGCCGGGCCAGCCCGTCGACCACCGCGATCGCGTCCAGCGGGGCAAAGCCCGCCACCTGCGCGGCCGCGTCGGCGGTGAACGGCGCGACGAAGACCGCGACCCGGCGCAGCAGCGTGCGGTCGGCCTCGTCGAGCAGGTCGTAGCTCCAGTCCAGCATCGCGCGCACCGAGCGGTGCCGGTCGTCGGCCCGGGCCCCGCCGGCGAGCAGCCGCAGCTGGTCGCCGAGCACCGCGGCCAGCCCGTCCAGCCCGAGCGTCGGCAGCCGGGCGGCGGCCAGCTCGATGGCCAGCGCCACCCCGTCGAGCCGCCGGCAGATCTCGGCGGCCTCCCCGTGCTGCTCGGCCGCCACCGGCCAGCCCACGGCCGCGGCCCGCTCCAGGAACAGCGCGACCGCGTCGGACTTCCCGTCGCCCGACAGCGACAGCGGCGGGACGGGGTACACCCGCTCGAAGGGCACCATCAGCCGGGCCCGGCTGGTGGCCAGCACGCTCACCCGCGGGCAGGCGGCCAGCAGCCGCTCCAGGAACGGGGCGACCCCGTCGCGGACGTGCTCGCAGTTGTCCAGCACGAGCAGGGCGTGCCGGTCGGCCAGCGCGGCGAGCACCGAATCGTCCAGCCCGCGGCCCTGCTGCTCGCCGACGCCGACCGCCGCGGCCACCGCCGGTCCCACCATCGCCGGGTCGGTGATCGGCACCAGGTCGATGCACCACACGCCGTCGGGGAAGTCGCCGGCCGCCTGGGCCGCCACGGCCAGTGCCAGCCGGGTCTTGCCGACCCCGCCGGGCCCGACCGCGCTGACCTGCCGGTGCTCGCGCAGCGCGGCGGCCAGCCCGGCCCGCTCGCGGGTCCGGCCGACGAACCGGGTCACCGGGGACGGCAGCCCGGGCGCGGCCCGGCGACCGCGGCCGGCCCGGCTCCACTCGGCCGCGACCTGTGCGAGGGCCCGCCGGTCGGCCGCGCCGAGCTTGCGCAGCAGCGAGGAGACGTGGGTCTCCACGGTGCGCACGGAGATGAACAGCCGCGCGGCGATCTCCGCGTTGCTCAGGTGCTCCCCGACGAGGGACAGCACCTCCGCCTCCCGCCCCGAGATCCCCGCCTGCGTCGCCACGGGCCCCATTATCCGTGGGGGCTCTGCGTGGTCGTCTCCGTGCTCGGCACGGATGTCACCGGGCGGCCCCTCGGCGAGACTTGACGTCATGAGCGACAACGCAGCGGGAAACGTGACAGACCCCGGTCAAGCGGGCGTTGGGCCGATGGCGCCGCCTCCCCGGCCGCTGGCCCGGCGCCGCGAGGACACCCTGCGCCGGCTCGAGCACGACGTCGATGCCTGGGTGGCCACCGCCGACGCCGAGGGCACGCCGTACCTGGTGCCCCTGTCCTTCCTGTGGGAGGGCGAGACGCTGCTGATCTCCACCGCGGCGACCAACCCGACGGCCCGCAACCTGCTCGCGGGCGGACGGGTCCGCCTCACCGTCGGGCCGACCCGGGACGTGGTGCTCATCGAGGGCACGGCGCAGCGCGTCGGGGAGGTCCCGGACGAGCTCGGCGACGCGTTCGCGGCCAAGACGGGCTTCGACCCGCGGCGGCAGCGCAACTACCCGTACTTCCGCATCCGCCCGGAGCTGATCCAGGCCTGGCGGGAGGTTGACGAGCTCGCCGGCCGCGACCTCATGGTCGCCGGCGAGTGGCGGGTCTGACGCCAGCGCGGCCGTCCTCTCCTGCGGGTGAGGACGGCCGCCGCCGTCGCGAGGAGCCTGGAGGCCGTGACTACGTGTTAGCCTGACATCGAAATCGGCGAATGCGTGAGGAGCCTCCCGATGACCACTACGGCCCACGCCCGGCCCCGGCTGCCCTTCGACCGGCCCAACGTCCTCGAGATCGCGCCGCTGTACGAGGTGCTGCGCCGCGAGGCCCCGCTGACCCGGGTCACCACGCCCGCCGGCGACCCCGCATGGCTGGTCACCGCATACCCCGAGGCGAAGCAGATCTTCGGCGACCGGCGCTTCGGCCGCTCCCACCCGGCGCCCGAGACCGCGGCCCGGGTCTCCCATGCCGCGGTGCTCGACGGGCCGAGCGGCGACTACGAGACCGAGGAGCGTGAGCACGGCCGGATGCGCCGGCTGCTGGTCCCGGCCTTCTCGGCGCCCCGGATGCGCCGGCTGGCCGGGCGCATCGAGGAGCTCACCGAGCGCTGCCTCGACGACATGCGGGCCGCCCGCGACGCCCGCCCGGACGAGCCGGTCAACCTGCACGAGCTGCTCGCCTTCCCGCTGCCGGTGCTGGTCATCTGCGAGCTGCTGGGCGTGCCCTACGCCGACCGCGGGCACTTCCGGCAGCTGTCGCAGCGCATCGGGATGATCGACGGCGGCGCCGACGCGCGGGCGGCGATGGCGGACTTCAAGGCGTACACCGCCACGCTGGCCGAGGCCAAGCGGCGCGAGCCCGGCCCCGACGTCATCTCCGACCTGGTGGCCGCGCAGGCCGAGGACCCCACGTTCAGCGAGGACGAGCTGGCCCGCCTGGCCGCCGGGCTCATCTTCGCCGGGCACGAGACCACCTCGACCCGCATCGACCTGGGCGTCCTGCTGCTGCTGTGCGACCCGAGCCGGCGCGACCGGTTCGCCGCGGACCCGGACGGGCAGGTGGGCCCGACGGTGGAGGAGATCCTGCGGATCACCGCGCCCGGCGGGTTGGGGCTGCTGCGCTACGCCCACGAGGACGTCGAGATCGGCGGCGTGACCATCGCCCGCGGCGACGCGGTCATCATCGCCAGCAACGCGGCCAACCGCGACGCGACGGTCTTCGCCGACCCGGACGAGTTCGACCCGGACCGCCGCCCCAACGCGCACCTCGCCTTCGGCCACGGCGCCCACGTCTGCATCGGCGCCAGCCTCGCCCGCACCGAGCTGCGCACCGTGTTCCCCGCGCTGCTGCGCCGCTTCCCCGGCCTGCGCCTGGCCGTGCCCGTCGACGCCATCGAGATCCGGCACAACCGGCTCACCGGCGGCGTCGACGAGGTGCCGGTGACGTGGTGAGCGCCATGCGGGTCGGCGCCGACACCGACGTGTGCGTGGGCTCGGGCCAGTGCGCGCTGCGCCTGCCCGAGGTCTTCGACCAGCGCGAGGAGGACGGCGTGGTGGTCGTGCTCGACGAGCACCCGCCGCCGTCCCTGCGCGACGCCGTCCGGCAGGCCGTGCTCGGCTGCCCGTCGGGGGCCCTGCGCCTGGAGGACCCCGATTAGGACCACCACATCGCGTCGGTGACGCGCTCGAAGCCGAGCGACTCGTAGAGGGGCCGGCCCAGGCGGGAGGCGGTCAGCGTCATCGGGCGGTCGTCGAAGCGCCGCAGCAGGGCGTGCATCAGGGCCCGCCCCACGCCCCGGGAACGAAACCGCGGCATCGTCGTCACCCAGTAGACGCCGACCGCCTCGTCCTGCGCGACGACCAGGCAGGCGCCCGCCGGCTCCCCGTCGAGGTGGGCCAGGTGCAGCTCGGCGCCTTCCAGCAGTACCGGCGGGAACACCACCCCTGGCGTCCACGGCTGGAAGTGCTCGAGCGCGAAGCCGTCCACCACGAGCCGTTCCGCCGTGCGCAGCTCGTCCGGGGTCGTCACCCGGCGCACCGGGAGGGCGGGCTCCCCGACGGGCTCGCCGGGCCGGCGGATCATCACGGGGAGCTGCCGCGAGGACATGCCGCGGGCGGTGAGCTCCACGGCCCCGAAGGCGTCCTCGACCGCCACCCGGCCCGGGCGCGGGACCAGCGCCTCCAGCGCCGCGCGGCCCTCCGGGGGCAGGCGGGCGGCCAGCGTGAGCACCCGCAGGCCGGCCCGCCCGTCGCCGTCCACGGCCAGCAGGCCCGGGTGGCGGCGCACGTCGTAGCCGCGCGCGGTGCCCAGCAGGGTCCACAGGTGGGCCGCGTTGTTCGCCGCCAGTTCGAGCGCGTCCATGGCCCAGTCGTACCACCATCCCCGCCTCCCCGGCGGCAGTGTTAAAGTGGAGGAGTACCTCCGATACAAGGTGACGGTGTAATGCAGACCCAACCCGGGCAGACCCCGCCCGGCGTACGGCGGCCACAGCGAGCCGATGCGCGGCGCAACTTCGACGCGCTGATCGCGGCCGCGCGCGACGCCTTCGCCGAGCGCGGCTCCGGCGCCTCGCTGGAGGAGATCGCCCGCCGGGCCGGCGTCGGCATCGGCACGCTGTACCGCAACTTCCCCACCCGCCAGGACCTCTTCGACGCCGTCTACACCGACGAGATCGAGGCCCTGTGCCGGGCCGCCGGCGACGTGGCCGACCTGCCCCCGTGGGACGCGCTGGCCGCGTGGCTGCGCCGGTTCGTCGGCTACCTGGCCACCAAGCGGGCGATCATCGAGGAGATCAACCGCGACTCGGCGATGATCCGGGGCGCCCGCGAGTCGATGTACCGCGCGGCCGACGCCCTGCTCACCCGCGCCCAGGAGGCCGGGCTGGCCCGCACCGACGTGAGCTCCGACGACCTGCTGCGGATGATCTCGGGCCTGACCGCGGGCGGTTACGTGGACGACGCCCAGCGCGAGCGCGTCCTGACGGTCGCGCTGGACGGCATACGCAGCCGGTAACTGCGGGAATCCTGATGGTTGGAACGTGGCACCTACGCCTCCGGGACGGGGGACAGTAGGCGGGTAGCCTTTCGGGGAGATCCGCTCGACTGGATGAGGTGCATCGCAGATGTCCGACTTGGCACAGATCGGCGTGACCGGACTGGCCGTGATGGGTCGCAACCTGGCCCGGAACCTGGCCCGCAACGGTTACACCGTGGCCGTGCACAACCGCTCGTACGAGCGCACCCGCCGGCTGGTGGACGAGTTCGGGCACGAGGGCACGTTCGTGCCGGGCGAGTCCATGGCCGACTTCGTCGCCTCGCTGGCCCGCCCGCGGGCCGTCATCATCATGGTCAAGGCCGGTGGCCCCACCGACGCGGTCATCGACGAGCTGGTCCCCCTCCTGGAGGAGGGCGACATGATCGTCGACGCCGGCAACGCCCACTTCGCCGACACCCGCCGCCGCGAGCAGGCGCTGCGCGAGCACGGGCTGCACTTCTGCGGCACCGGCGTGTCCGGCGGCGAGGAGGGCGCCCTGCTCGGCCCGAGCATCATGCCGGGCGGCTCCCCGGAGTCGTACCAGAAGCTCGGCCCCATGTTCGAGAAGATCTCGGCGAAGGTCGACGGCACCCCGTGCTGCACGCACATCGGGCCCGACGGCGCCGGCCACTTCGTGAAGATGGTGCACAACGGCATCGAGTATGCCGACATGCAGCTCATCGCCGAGGCCTACGACCTGCTGCGGGCCGGCCTGAACGCCACCCCGGCCGAGATCGCGGACATCTTCCGCACCTGGAACACCGGCGACCTCGAGTCGTTCCTCATCGAGATCACCGCCGACGTGCTGGCCCACGTGGACGACGACTCCGGCAAGGCCTTCGTCGACATCGTGCTGGACCAGGCCGAGCAGAAGGGCACCGGCCGCTGGACGGTGCAGAGCGCGCTCGACCTGGGGGTGCCGATCACCGGCATCGCCGAGGCCACCTTCGCCCGCTCCCTGTCCGGCCACGCCGACCAGCGCGCCGCCGCCCGCGAGGCATTCGGCACCGAGGTCGCCGCCCTGGAGGTGCCGGACCGCGACCGGTTCATCGAGGACGTGCGGGCCGCCCTCTACGCGTCGAAGATCGTCGCCTACGCGCAGGGCTTCGACCACATCCAGGCGGGCTCGGAGGAGTACGGCTGGGACATCGACCGCGGCAAGGTCTCCACGATCTGGCGCGGCGGCTGCATCATCCGGGCCCGGTTCCTCAACCGGATCCGCGAGGCCTACGACGAGAACCCGGGCCTCAAGAGCCTCATGGTGGCGCCGTATTTCGCCGACGCCGTCAACGCCGGCGTGCCCAGCTGGCGCCGGGTCGTCGTGGCCGCCGCCGCGGCCGGCATCCCGACCCCGGCGTTCTCCTCGTCGCTGTCCTACTTCGACGGCCTGCGCGCCGAGCGGCTGCCCGCCTCGCTGATCCAGGGCCAGCGCGACAACTTCGGCGCCCACACCTACAAGCGGGTCGACCGCGAGGGCACGTTCCACGTCGAGTGGGCGGGCGACAAGAAGGAGCACACGGCCTAATCCGCCGCGGTTCGCCGGAGCGTGACGAGCGCTCCGGCGAGCGCGGCGGCGGCCGTGGCCCAGAAGGCCGCCGAGTAGGAGCCCGCGCGCAGCGGCAGGGTGAGCGCGGCGACGGCGACGGCCCCGGCGAGGTACTGCGCCGTGGTCATCACCGCCCCGGCCGAGGACTGCCGCTCGGCCGGCACGTCCCGCCCGCCGACGTTGAACATCGACGTGTAGACGATCCCGTGCGCCAGCCCGCTGACCAGCAGCCCGGGCAGGATCGCGGCGGCGTATCCCCGGTTGGCCGCGGCCAGCCAGGCCAGGCCCACGGCGGCCAGAACGAACCCGGCGGCCAGCGTGCGTCCCGCCCCGAAGCGCCGGACCAGCCGCCCGGTGACCGCGCCGCCCACCATGACCAGCGCGGCCAGCGGCACGAAGGCGAGCCCGGCCCGCAGCGGCGAGAACCCGTCCCGGTCCTGCAGCATGACCGTGACCACGTAAAACTCCGAGCCGACGCTGGCCATGTACAGCGCCGCGGCGATCGCGCCGACCCGCAGCGACCGGGGCTGCGGCGCCCGCGTCAGGGCCAGCAGCACCCCGGCGGCCGCGACCATCGCCCAGCCGGCCGGGCCACCCAGCGTCAGGCCGAGCGAGGCGCCGAAGGCCGCCCCGGTGCCGAGCAGCGCCGCGCCGACCGGGTCCCGGTCCGCCGGCCCCCTGGCGGCCGAGCGCAGCCAGATCGCGGCACCGGCCGCGCAGGCGAGCGTCACCGGGACGTTCACGAGGAAGGTCCAGCGCCAGCTGTACCGCGTGAGCGCACCCCCCAGCACGACCCCCGCGGCCAGCCCGGAGGCCCCGACCGCGCTCCACACCGACAGCGCCCGGGTGCGGGCCGGGCCGGCCGGGAACCGAGCCCCGAGCAGGCCGAGGATCGCCGGCTGCAGCAGCGCCGCCGCCACACCCTGCACGGCCCGCGCGGCCAGCAGGACCGGCCCGTCCCCCGCCAGCCCGCCGGCGGCGCTGGCCAGGCCGAAGAGCAGCGTCGCGGCCACGAACAGCCGCCCGGGGCCGGCCCGCTCGGCCAGGCGCCCGCCGAGCAGCAGGAACCCGGCGAACGGCACCGCGTAGGCGCTCACCACCCACTGCGCCGCGCTCAGGCCGAGGTGCAGGTCGCGGGCGATGCCGGGCAGGGCGACGTAGACGATGGAGTAGTCCAGGGCCAGCAGGAACTGGGCCAGCGACAGCACGGCGAGGGGCATGCCCGCCATCGTCGGACCATCACACTAATGTGAAGGTCAACCAGTGGGAGGCGGGTCACATGCGCATCGGCGAGCTGTCGGACCGCACGGGAACGCCCGCCCGGCTGTTGCGGTACTACGAGGAGCAGGGCCTGCTGACCCCCGCCCGGCGGGACAACGGCTACCGCGACTACGGCGAGCACCTGGTCGACCGGGTGCAGCAGATCCGCGGCCTGCTCGAGGCCGGCCTGCCCACCCGGTTGATCAAGGAGGTGCTGCCCTGCCTGGACAATCCGTGTAGCATCACGATCTCCGACGCCGGGCCGGAGGTCGTCGAGCTGCTGCGGCACGAGCGCGACCGCATGGACGCCCGGATCGCCTGTCTCACCCGCAACCGCGACGCCATCGACGCGTACCTGTCGAACGTGAGGACCCGCGTGAACCCCGACATCGCCGTGGCCACCCCCGCGGACCGGGCGGCCGCCGTGGCGACCTTCGTGGCCGCCTTCGCCGCGGATCCGGCCGTGCGCTGGTTCCTGCCCGACGACGCGACGTTCCCGGCCGAGGCCGCCGCCATGGCCGGCAGCCTGTTCGACGCGCGCGTCGGGCTCGGCACGGTGTGGATCGCCGACGGCGGCGCCGCGGTCGCGATGTGGGACCCGCCCCGCGTGCCCGGCGGCCCGGCGGCCGAGCACGCGCCGCAGACCGGCCGGTTCGCGCGCTACCAGGAGGTCGTGCACGGCAAGATGCCGAGGACGCCGCACTGGTACCTCGGGGTGCTGGCCAGCCACCCGCAGCACCGCGGCCGCAGGCTGGGCCGGGCGGCCATGCGGGCCGGCCTCGATCGCGCCGCGGCCGACGGGCTGCCCGCCTACCTGGAGACGTCCAACCCACGCAACGTTGAGGTCTACCGCTCGGCGGGCTTCGAGGTCGCCGAGCACCTGATGGTCGACGACCTCCCCGTGTGGATCATGGTCTCAGCGCCGCGGGTCGCCCAGTAGGTCCTCGAACGACCCGGTGAGCTCGAACGGGTCCTTCACCGTGACGGGCTCGCGGGCCGCGACCAGGGCGGCCAGCTCCGCCCCGGCGCGGGCGACGCGGTCGGCCAGCCCGTTGTCGCCGCCGGCGGCCCAGTCCTCGGTGGCCGCGAAGACCGTCGTCGGCGCCACCACCGCACGCAGGTAGGCGAACATCGGCCGCAGTGCGTGCTCCAGGGCGAGCGAGTGCCGGGCCGTGCCGCCGGTCGCGCCGAGCAGCACCGGCTTGTCCCGCAGCACGTCGTCGCCGAGGACGTCGAAGAACGACTTGAACAGCCCGCTGTACGACGCGTTGAAGATCGGCGACACGGCGACCAGCCCGTCCGCCCCGGCCACCGCGTCGACGACCTCCTTGAGGCGCGGCGGCGGGAACCCGGTCAGCAGGTGGTCGGTGATGTCGTGGGCCACGTCGCGCAGCTCGAACACCCGCACGTCGGCCCGTTCATCGAGTCCGGCCCGCGCGGCCGCCGCGAGCCGGTCGGCCAGCAGTCGCGACGACGACGGCTGGCTCAGGCCCGCGGTGACCGCGACGATCGAGCGGCTCACTTACGCCTCCACCTTCGCTGCGGCCTGCTTGAGCGACTCGTGCGTCGGGGCGTCCGGCACGTGCTCGGGCCGCCCGACGGCGAACTCCTTGCGCAGCACCGGCACGACCTCCTCGCCGAGGATGTCGATCTGCTCCAGCACGGTCTTGAGCGGCAGGCCGGCGTGGTCGACGAGGAACAGCTGCCGCTGGTAGTCGCCGACGTACTCCCGGAAGCCCAGGGTGCGGTCGATGACCTCCTGCGGGCTGCCCACGGTCAGCGGCGTCTGGGCCGAGAATTCCTCGAGCGAGGGGCCGTGGCCGTAGACGGGGGCGTTGTCGAAGTACGGCCGGAACTCGCGCTTGGCGTCCTGCGAGTTCCTGCGCATGAAGACCTGGCCACCCAGCCCCACGATGGCCTGGTCGGCGCCGCCGTGCCCGTAGTGCTCGAAGCGCCGCCGGTAGAGGTCCACCATCCGCTGGGTGTGCTCCTTGGGCCAGAAGATGTGGTTGGCGAAGAACCCGTCGCCGTAGTACGCGGCCTGCTCGGCGATCTCCGGGCTGCGGATCGACCCGTGCCAGACGAACGGCGCCACCCCGTCGAGCGGCCGCGGCGTGGACGTGAACCCCTGCAGCGGCGTGCGGAACTTCCCCTCCCAGTCCACGACGTCCTCGCGCCAGAGCCGCCGCAGCAGGGCGTAGTTCTCGACCGCGAGCGCGATGCCGTTGCGGATGTCCTGGCCGAACCAGGGGTACACCGGCCCGGTGTTGCCGCGGCCCATCATGAGGTCCACCCGCCCGTCGGCCAGGTGCTGCAGCATCGCGTAGTCCTCGGCGATCTTGACCGGGTCGTTGGTCGTGATCAGCGTCGTGGCCGTCGACAGCCGCAGCCGCGTGGTCCGCGCCGCGATCCACCCGAGCATGGTCGTCGGCGACGAGGGCACGAACGGCGGGTTGTGGTGCTCCCCGAGCGCGAACACATCGAGCCCGACCTCCTCGGCCTTGAGCGCGATGGTCATCATCGCCTTGATCCGCTCGCCCTCCGTGGGCACCCGCCCGTTGGTCGGGTCCTGCGTTACGTCCCCAACGGTGAAGATCCCGAACTGCATGTCGCCCGCCTCACTCTGCCGGGGCCTGGTTGGCCCCGCCCGACGCCGCATACAACGTAGCTGCCGCATCAAACATTCCGCCAATGAAAGGTCACCAAACTTGACGGTATCGGCGGCGCTCAGCGCGGGACGAGGAGCTGGCGCAGGTCGGCGCCCAGGAGGGTGGCCAGGCGGGCCAGCTCGGCCGGGGACAGCCGCGGCCGGGCCGGGTTGCGGACCCACAGCTCGAAGCGGGCGGAGCCGGACTCGTCGATGAGCGTCGTCTCGGCGTAGCGGACGATGGCGAACTCGTCGGCGGACGGGCACATGGCCCGCAGCGCCTCGGCGGCGGCGTCGGCGGCCTCCTCGGTCGGTTGCCAGTCGGAGCGGGCCGGAACGATCCGTAGCACGGTGGCGTTCATGGGCCCATCCTCGCCGAAGGGGCGACCGGCCGCTCGCCCCGGCCGGGACCGCGACGGCGGCGTCCGGCCGGGCC
>NZ_JBFAZW010000171.1:1763-16221 GCF_040682015.1 Dactylosporangium sp. NPDC051485 | reverse complement strand
GGTCCTTCGACAAGCCCAATCATCCCTGCTGGCAAGGCATCCGTTCATCTATGCCACACGGTGTTATATTCCTATCCGCGGATCCGGGTCAGAGCCCTGCCGCGCACCACCGGCACCACCGGCACCGCCGACACCGCTGGCTCTGTCGACGTGGCCGTGCCGGACACCGCTGCCGTCGAGCACGACGCCACGCCGGCGGAGACCTCACCTAGGCCGTGACCGGTGTGCCGCGATGACCGGGGTCCGATCGCCCAGCTGACCCCGGTCACCGAGCCGGTCACTGCTCGCCGGGTCTGCCCGCATCCGTTCGTCGCCTGTTGTCACATCACCCCACGGAGGTGCCATGGTTGCCGACCCGCCGTCGCGTCCGCCGCTGCGTGCGGTGCCTGGTCTGCCGGCCGGGAGCCGGGTTCTGGTGCTGCCAGGCGAGGCGCCGTTCGCTGAACGGTTCGCGGTCCAGCTGGCGGGCGAGGTCGTCGACGCCGCATGCACGCAGGACCGCACCCGCCTGTTCGTCGGTGTCTGCGGTGCGTGCACGATGTGCACAGCCTATGCGAGCACCGTTGTCGTCGCCGCCTCCCGGGCCCTGATCGATACCGTGCGGTTCGTCCCTGTCACCGCCGCACCCGCCATCGAGCCTGGCCCGGGAGCAGCAGCGGTCTCGCCACCGGGCCGGTACGGGTTCGGCCAGGAGTTCGTGGTCGGCGGCTACGCCGAGGCGGTGCAGGCCAGCAAACGCGCGGCCGTCGAGGTCGGCGCCGCCGACGGGAACTTTCCCGGCCCGTACGGCAACCACGGCCACTACGCCCTCGCCGTCAAGGTGGTCGGCATCCTGGACGGTCTGCCGGAACCACCGGGGACGATCTGGGTGCCGCACGACGAGGGGATCGGCGTCGCCGTCGACGCGGCGCTGCGCCTGCTCGGCTGGCCCAGCACCCTCATAGCAGTCAACACCGAGCCAGGGGCCCCTGCCGCGACCCCCGCACCGGCGGACAGGATCCCGGCCGCCCGCACCAGCAGCGACGACGAACGTGCTGGCGGTGGGAGGTCGTGGCCGCTGTCACCGCTGCAACCACGCCTCGGCCCCCGCACCGGCACCAACCGCACCGTCACGGTCGAGGGGGCGCAGACCGAGCATGCCCGGCGACTGCTCACCGCAGCCGGGATCTTCGCGAAGGCCACGGGTGCGCTCGGCGTCGCCGGTCTCCTGCACGCCCACCACCACACCGACCGCACCCCGGGTACCGGAGCCGACAGTCACGTCGCCGTCGTCGATCCCTCCAGCCGCGCCGACCACCCGCGACCCGCAGCCCCTGCTGAGGGACAGGACCGGCCGTCGTGAGGCAGCCGCGACGTACGCAGATCCGTGCCAGCCGCCTGGGCCGGGTTGGCGACGTGACGCGCAGCCGTGGCCGGCACCGCACGCCGGAAACCTCGACGGAACTGGTCGATCAGGCGGGAATGCTGCTCCAGGCTTACGACTTCGCCGGCGCGTATCAGCTCCTGGTCGAGGTCCGGTCCAGGATCGAGCACCGCGTCGATGTCGACCCCACCGACGCCGTCGACGCGGTTCGAATGCTCGCCGAGGCGATGCTGGCCCTCGGTCAGGTCGAGGCCGCCGGCGAGGTGATCGCCGATCTCGGTACGTGGGCCGGTCTCGGTCCGTATCAGGCTGCGATGCTTGCTGTCACCCGGGCGCGGCTGCTGACCGCGCAGCACCGCCTGGAGGAGGCAGCGGCCTGCTACCACGACGTTGTCCAGCAACGGCCTCGGCTGCGGGACCCAGCGCGTTGGCCGGCGCTGCTGGCCATGGCCGGCGCAGCCGCGGTCACCGCCGCCCGCGGTCGGCCCGGCACGGCGGAACCCGACCTCACCCTCGCCTACACCCAGCTGGTCGAGGAGTATGGCACCGGCCAGGTCGACGTGGTCCGCGTCGGCGTCGAACTGACGCAGTTGCGGATGGACCTCGGCGGGTATGACGCGGCGTGGCGTCTCACGGCGCAGCTGATGCCGGCCGCGGTCACCGACCTGGGCGAGGACCACCCACTGGTCGCTCAGCTGGCGGCCCTCATCGATCACCTCAACACCGACCGCCGCCGCCACGAGCGGGCACCGGCGCCGGCGGCATCACCGTCCCGGCCCGTGCAGCGTCGCCGGCACGGGGGCGGACGCCGCCGGTCGTTGCCGTACTGGACGTTCGTCACGGTTGTCGTCTGTGCGGCTGCCGCCGCGGCGACGGCGGTCATGGTGGTCGCCATCGCCAGGCTCGTGCCTGCCGGCGAACCGGCGGTGACCGCCGGCCCGGCCGCGAGCCGGGCACCGTGGACCCCGACCTACAAGCCGGCCGGTGACGTGCGCATCGTGCGGGACACCGGCACGACGATCGACATCGCCTGGACCGACCCCACCGGCGGGACCCGCCCATGATCGTGTTCCTCGCCAAGGACGACGGCCCGGCGGTCGTCGCCGCGACCGTGCAGGCGGCCATCACCAGCGTCCGGCTCACCGGCCTCGACGCCCGCGCACGCCGGTACTGCATCGGCGTCGTCGTCACCTACGGCCCGGCCACCACCGCCCGGGCCGCCGACGTCTGCACCAGCAGACCAACCAGTATCCCGACCACCCGCCGCAGCCCGCCGAGTTCCTCCAGACCTGCTGCTCGGCGGCGACGCCGCAGCACGATCCACCACCTCCTGGCCGCATCCGCGTGCGACCCGACGCGGGACGGACCTGCGCACCGGTCCAGACCTCCTGGCGGTGGCCTGGACCGGCCGTACGACATCAGCGCTGACCCCGACACGAACGGCACACACCGATGGCGACCCGCATCACGTACACACTCGACGACGACCTCGACGGGAGCCCCGCAGCCGAGACCGTCCCGTTCGAATTGGACGGCGCGGCCTACACGATCGATCTGTCCGCCGCACACGCCGCAGAGTTCCGCACGGCGCTCGCCCCGTTCGTGCAGGCCGCGAACCTCGCCGAGCAGCGGCAAGCCCGCCGTGTCGAGCAGGGATCGGCCCGGCGGCGCAGCCCGAGTCGGCCAACCCGTTCCGCCGGCAGCCCGGCCGGTCGGCCGAACAGGGCCGCCCAGCAGCAGGCGGTCAACACCGCCATCCGGGTATGGGCTCGCGGCGCCGGTTACCAGGTGAGCGACCGCGGCCGGCTCAAGAAGACCATCGTCGAGGAATACCACCTGGCCAGGGCAGGTCAGAACTCGTCACCACAGAGCTGATCACAGACCCGCAGATGCCACCGGTCACACGGTCCTCGACTCGGCACGCCGCCGGAGCAGGTGACTCCCACGGCTCGACACCGCGGATCGGCGGCAACAACGAAGCCCCAGCCGCAGCAGCCAGTGCCGCGCCAGCACCGACCAACCTCTCGGTCGCGGCTACGTCCGCAACCCAGCCACCCGGCTGCGCAGCGCTGTGCTGCTGCGCCCACGCCGCTACGCACCGCCCGTTACCAGGAGAGAAAACGATGCCCTCGTTCACGACTCGCAGCACCCGCCGCCTGTGCACCAGCACCGACCGCTGCACCGGCAACTGAGGATCGGGGCTCCTGATGAGCGTGCGCACCCGCGGTGACCGGCCAGCGTCGGTGATGCTGACGGTCGTCAGCCTGAATGTTCAGTACCGCGCGGCGCAGGATGGGCGGTGGCCCAGCCTGGTCGCGGCCATCCGCGGTGTCCGCCCGCAGTTGGTCTTGTTGCAGGAGTGCGACTGGCTGGCTGACGCTGGGCACGCCAGGCAGGCGGCCGCGGACCTCGGCCTGGAGTTGGTGGTGGCGCCGTCGTCGGGGCTGCCCACCGCTGTGGCCTGGGATCCGGGGCGGCTGCGGCTGGTCGATTGTGACACGCACTATGCAACGCGGCTGTGGCACGGCTACTGCGCGCCGCGGTACGAGATCCTCGGCCTGGCCATCCCGCTGCCGGTGCCGTTGGTCGTGGTCAGCGCCCACCTGACCCCGCACTCGGTCGAGCAGGCCGCGGCTGAGGCGTCGATGGTCGGGTCACGGGCCTACCGTCACGGCGGTCTCGGCCTGCTCGGCGGGGACATCAACCACGTCCCGATCGAGGGCCCCGAACCGGACTGGGACACCGTCCAGCCCTACAACCGGATGGCCCGCTGCCGGCGCCGCGGCCACGACGGCGAACCCTGGCAGGGCAACACCCTCGTGGGCCAGACCCTGCGCGACGGCGCATTCACCGACGTCGCCGCCCACGTCGCCCGGCAACGCGGCAACCCGGCACTGCTGCGGCCCACTGGCCGGCATGGCGGCATTCGCTGCGACCAGGCCCACGTCACCCCCGCGCTGCAACCCGCGATCACCGACTATTGGCAGGTCGGCACCGGCGACGCGAGCGATCACGACGCCATCGTCTGCACGTTGGACCTGGCCCGCATCGACCGCTCGGCCTTGCGGGAGTACACATGACCACGGATCCCGGGACCGGCCGGGGGCTTCAGGCGCTGCGTGGCTATCAACTGGCCGCGGTCGAGGCGATCGTGGACGGTCTGACCGGCGCGGGGCGGGGCCAGCTGATCGCGGCGTGCGGTTCGGGTAAGACGCTGGTGGCGGCGCACGCGGCCGTCCGGCTGGTGCCGGCCGGGCTGGTGGTGATTACGTGCCCGTCGCTGGCGCTGGTCGCGCAGACCCTCGCGGTCTGGACAGCCGGCGGGGTGGCCGGTGCGGTGCTGGCGGTGTGCGGCGATGACAGCGTCGCCGACGCGTCGGTCCACGTGGCGGAACTGGACTGCCCGGTCACCACTGACGCGGCGGTCATCGCCCGGTGGCTGCGCCGGGGTACCGGTGGTGGGCTTCGGCTGATCCTGGTCACCCATCAGTCGGCGGGGACGGCCGGTCAGGGGCTGGCCGCCGCCGGTGTCGTGGCCGATCTGCTGGTCGTGGACGAGGCGCACCGCACCGCGGGACGGGCCGGGAAACACGGCGCGCTCGTGCACCACGACAGCTCACTGCCGGCACGGCGGCGGCTGTATCTGACCGCGACGCCCCGGATGCTGGCACCGCGCCGCACCGCCCGCACCACCCAGAACAGCGACGACGTCGTGTCCATGGACGACGCCGCGATCTTCGGGGAACGTCTCTACCACTACCCGTTCGCGCGGGCCATCGACGAGGGCTGGCTGGACGACTACCGAGTGGTCGTCGTCGGTGTCACCCGCGCCGAGGTGCTGACCCTGCTGCACGACGTGTCCGGTGACACGATCATCGGCGCCCAGCAGGCGCCGCTGCGGACCGCGGTCGTGCAGACCGCGCTGGCCGCCGCGGCATTCGAGTTCGGGCTGCGCCGGGTCATGGTGTTCTGCCCCCGCATCGAGGACTCCGCGGAATTCACCCGCACCCTGGCCGGGACGGTAGCCGCTGTCGGCGAGCATCGACGCCCGAAGGGACACCTCACCGCCGTCCACGTCGACAGCACCCAGAACGCCGTCCAGCGCCAGACCGCGTTGACCGCGTTGGCTGACCCGCCACACGGGGGTTGGACGGTGCTGTCCAATGTTCGCTGCCTGGCCGAGGGCGTCGACGTGCCCGCCGTGGACGCCGTGACGTTCACCCATCCGAAACACTCCGAGGCCGACATCATCCAGGCCGTCGGCCGGGCGCTGCGCCGCAACCCGAGCGGCTCCGGGATCGCCACGATCCTCGTGCCGGTCCTGCTGCCCGACGACCCGGATCACGTCCCTACCCACCTCGACGAGTGGACCACCCTGTGCACGGTCCTGCAGGCCCTGCGCGCCCACGACAACGGCCTCGCCGCCGACCTGGACACCCAGCGCGCCGCCCTTGCCGGCGGCGGCGTCGCGACCCTGCCACCCCGGATCGTCATGCGGCTGCCCGACGGCTACAGCCTGCAGGAGGTCCTCAACCACATCACGGTGCGGGTCCTGGAGCACAGCACCTCGGACTGGCTCGTCGGCTACGCCGCGCTGCAGGCCTTTCAGCAGCGGCACGGCCA
Source organism: Dactylosporangium sp. NPDC051485 (assembly GCF_040682015.1). Taxonomy (NCBI): domain Bacteria; kingdom Bacillati; phylum Actinomycetota; class Actinomycetes; order Micromonosporales; family Micromonosporaceae; genus Dactylosporangium; species Dactylosporangium sp. NPDC051485. The sequence goes on along the minus strand of NZ_JBFAZW010000171.1, from coordinate 10,235 downwards.
CACCAGAGTCCCCGACGGCCACCGCGCCAACGGCATCAACCTCGACCGGTGGATCACCCACCAGCGCACTCTGCACAGCAAGGGCCGGCTGCTGCCCGACCGGTACACCGCCCTGTGCGCCCTCGGGCTCGAGTTCGACGTCCTCGAAAAGGCGTGGCAGCGCGCGTTCGCCGCCGCCAGGGCGTTCCACGCCGAGCACGGGCATCTCGTCGTCCCGGTCGATCACCGGCCCGACGACATCAACCTGTCCTACTGGCTCACCGCCCAACGGACTCACCGTAAACGCGGCACCTTGGACCCCGGCCGGGTCGCCCAGCTGGAGACGCTCGGCATCGTCTGGGAGCCCAACGCGCGCTGGGACGACGGCCTCGCCGCGGTCCGTGCGTTCCACGCCGAGCACGGCCACCTCAACGTGCCCACCGGCACCACCATCAACGGCATCGACATCTACCACTGGCTCGGGTGTCGGCGGGTCGAACGCAAAGCGGGCCGGCTCGCCCAGAGCACGATCGACATCCTCGACGCGATGGGCATGATCTGGTCCCTGCATCAGCAGCAGTGGTGGCAACGCTTCGAGGTGTACCGCCGCTACGTCGAACGCACCGGCGTCACCCAGCCGCCACGCACTTACCGCGAAGACGGCGTCAACCTCAGCGTGGTACTGGCCAAACTTCTGAAAGATCAACAGGAAGGTAGGCTGACCGACGAGCAGCGGGCCGCCGCCGAAGCGATCGGCGTGCGCTGGAGCACCACCCACAACCGCCCGGTCGATGGGCAACAGCCCACGGACCCGGCATGACGGGCGTGACGACGATGCCACCCGGCCCGCGTCGCGTCGCCGGGGCGAAGCCCGCAGCTGAACACGACCGCTCGACCGGCGTTGGCGCGCAGCTCACCGACCCCGCCGCGACACGGAAACCCAGCATCGTCGAGAACCCGGCGAAGGTGGCACGGACCTCATCAACGTGGCTGTCGTCGGTGCCGGCGCTGGACGTGCCCACGCCTGCATCGGCCATGCCGGGGGCCGCGGTCCCACAGTTGGGGTTGCCGCCGTTGCGGGACTACCAGCAGGCCGGGGCTGCTGCGGCAGTGGCGGGTCTGCGCGACGGCGGGCGGGGCCAGTACCTGGCGGCGTGCGGCACCGGCAAGACGCTGGTTGCGGCGGCGGTGGCGACAGACCTGGTCGGGTCGGGGCTGGTAGTGGTGGCGTGCCCGTCGCTGGGGCTGATCGCGCAGACCTTGGCCGTGTGGGCGCGTCACGGTGTGGCTGACCTGGTGCTGGCGGTTTGCTGTGACGCGACGGTCCGGGATGCGGCGGTGCGGGTCACCGCGCAGCTGGACTGCGCGGTCACCACCGATGTCGCCGCGATCGGCGGGTTTCTGCGCCGGCCCGGTGGCCGGCGGTTGATCCTGACCACGCACGTCTCGGCGTACCTGGTCGGGGCAGCGCTGGCCGCCACCGGTGTGGTGTGTGACCTGCTGGTGGTGGACGAGGCCCACGAGACGACCGGCCGGTCGGACACCGCTGTCGCGGCGATGCACGACGATGCCCGGTTCCCGGCCCGGCGGCGGCTGTACATGACGGCGACGCCGCGGGTATTGCAGGCCGATCGCCGGGGCCGCATCGACGACGCCGGGCTGTTGTCGATGGACGATGCGGCGGTGTTCGGGCCGGTGTTGTTCCGGTACAGCACCGCCGCAGCGATCCGCGACGGCTGGCTCGACGACTACCGCATCGTCGCGGTCGGGATCACCAACCGTGAGGTGCTCCAGGCGCTGCAAGGCACGGGCCGGGACGTGCTCGGCGGTGACGCGCTGGCGGCGACCGCGACGGTGGTGCTGCAGCTGGCCCTGATCCGGGCGGCGGCCGAGTTCGGGCTCCGCCGGATGCTCGTATTCACCACGAGTGTCGCAGCCAGCCGCGAGTTCGCCCGAACCCTGCCCGCCGCCGCAGCCGCGGTCGAATCCGCCCGCGGGGCGTTGCCGCCGGGGCTGCTCACGGCCGGGCACGTCGACGGGCTGCAGAGCGTCGCGCAACGCGACATCCAGCTCGGACACCTCGCCGACCCGCCGCACGACGGGTGGACGGCGGTGTCGAACGTGCGGTGCCTCAACACCGGCGTGGACGTGCCCGCCGTGGACGCGGTCGCGTTCGCCGGGCGGCGACGCGCCACGACGGAGGTCATCCAGGCGGTCGGCCGTGCGCTGCGCCGCAGCCCCGGCGGGTCCGGGACCGCCACGATCCTGCTGCCGATACTGCTACCCGACACCACCGGCGACAGCGGCGACGACGCCGTGGCGGATCTCGGGGAGTGGGAGACGCTGTGTCAGGTGCTGCGGGCGCTACGCGCTCACGACGAGGTGCTCGGCGGTGAACTGGACCTTTGCCGTCGCCGGTCGTGCACGAGCCCGGCCGGGCTGCCGTCGCGGGTGCTGCTGCGGCTGCCGGACAGCCACGCCACCGCGGCGCTGGTGCAGCACATCGCGGTGCGGGTGCTGCAGGGCACCACCTCGGACTGGCTGGTCGGCTACACCGCCCTGCACGCCTTCCATGCCCAGCACGGCCACGTCCGTGTCCCGACCGGGCACCGCGAACACGACGTGTGGCTGGCCCGCTGGATCGGCCACCAGCGTGCCGCCGTGAAAGCCGGCCAGCTGTCGGCCGAACAGCGCGCGATGCTCACCGACCTCGGCCTGGACCTCGACCCACGTGACACGGTCTGGCGACGTGGCCTGGCCGCCGCGACCGCCTTCCACGCCCGCCACGGCCACCTCCGCGTCCCGGCTGGATACCAGCACGACGGGTTCGACCTGGACGGGTGGCTGCGGTTGCGCCGCGGCGACCTGCGGCGCGGCGGGCTCGCCCCGGACCGGGCAGCCGCGCTCACCGCACTGGGCATCCTCGACACCCTCGGCAAGCCGAAAGCCACCTGGGACGACGGGTTCGCCGCCGTGCAGGCGTTCCACCGTCGGCACGGTCACCTGCGCGTCCCGAACGGCGCCACCATCGACGGCATCGACATTTCCCATTGGCTGTCGATGCGGCGGGTCGACGCCCGCGAAGGGCGCCTCACCACGGCCAACCGGGCAACCCTCGACGCGATGGGCATGGTCTGGAACCTCCGCGAACAGCAGTGGTGGGACCAGTTCGATGCCCTGCGCCGCTTCCACACCGGCCACGGCCACCTGCGGGTCGGCACCGGCGCCCGCCACGATGGCGTCGTGCTGTCCCGGTTCATGCTCAAGATGCGCAAAGACCGCGAAGAGGGCCGGCTCACCTCGCAGCAGATCGCCGCCGCCGACGAACTCGGCATGTCCTGGCAGATCACCGGCCGCCGCGACCAGCCCGGCCGGCCAGCCCGTACCCGGGAGACGGTGACGCCGGACAAGACCCCAGGCAACCCGGCCGTCGCCGACGTCCTGCCCCTGGCTCAACCCCGCCGCCGGCCTCGGCACCCACGCCGGCATCCGCGCCCATCCGGGCGGCTGTAGCTGCCGCAACAGGCACACCCACGCGGACCCTGACGTCGAGGCCGCGATGCAGGCGGCGGCGCCCCGACCTTGTCACATCGCTCCAGCAACCCGTGTGCCGCGGCTGGACCGATGACGAAAGCGGCCCCTCCCATTCGTGGGGAGGGGCCAGTTTCGTCGCGGTGCGGCGGTGCGGGATCGGTGTCGCATCCTGCCGCGAGGCGGCGGAGCGGGACGTGCCATGCGGTCAGGCGGCCGGGGGGTTGCGGGGGATGAGGTCGCCGACGGTGTCGGCGTAGGCGCGCTGGAATTCCAGCAGGACGGAGGTGTAGGTGTCGGAGGTGAGGGCTTGGGTGGCGTGGCCGAGGGTTTCCTGGACTTCTTTGATGTCGGCGCCGCCGGCGCGCAGGTAGGTGGCGGCGCAGTGGCGCAGGTCGTGCAGCCGGACGGGTGGTAGGCCGCTGGCTTCGACGAGGTCGTCGAAGCGTTGGCTGACGGTCTGGGGGTGCCAGGCTTTGCCGTCGGGTCGGACGAAGAACAGGCCGGTGTCGGGCCAGTCGTCGCCGGACGCCTGTTGCAGGCGGTCGCGGCGGGCGACGTAGTCGCGCAGCACGGTGATCGTTGACGCGCCGAGGGGCATGACCCGTTCACCGGCGTCGCTCTTGACGTCTTTGACGATTGGGACGTAGCCGACGGCGGTGATCTGTTCGGCGACGGTGAGGACGGCGTCGTCGAGGTCGACGTCGAAGTCGCGGAGTCCGACGGCTTCGCCGCGGCGCAGCCCGCGGTGCAGGATGAGCAGGAACAGCGGGTAGAGCATGATGTCGCGGCGTTCGGCGTGGTCGAGGAACGCCCCGGCCTGCGGTGGGGTCCAGACCATGACCGGGCTCGGCCGCTGCCCGGTCTGCTGCCAGCGGGCGACCGCTTTCGCGGTCCACACCTTCGGTGTCGGTGGCTTCCCGGACGGCAGTTCGATGCCGAGGGCCGGGTTGGTGGGGATAAGTTTGGCTTTGCGCATGCAGTCGTTGAGGGCCTTACGCAGGGTTGCCAGGAGCCGTTGCATGCTGGCCGGGCCGATCGGCCGGACCCCTTTGACGGTGGCGCGCACGGCCGGGTCGGGGCTGGTCTTCGCGGCGATGATCGCGGCGTTGCGGTCGTCGAGGTCGGTGAACATGTCGGTGATGTGCCGGTCCTTGAGGTTCTGGATCGGGATGTCGCCGAGGTGCGGGATGAGGTAGAGGCGGATGTGGTCGCTGTAGCTGCGCATGGTGTTGGGTGACAGGCCGCGCCGGTTGCCGATCCAGTCGGTCAGGTATTCGGCGGTGGTGGTCGGCACTGATGCGGACACCCCGGCGCGGATGCGGGCGGTGACGGTGGCGACGTCTGGGAGGGCCTCGCGGCGGCCGGTGCCCCAGATCAGGTCGCTGATCTGGATGGCGAGGTGCGGGTCGTCGCCGGCGAGGTTGAGCAGGGCGCGGACGTGGTCGAGGAGTTCGGTGGCGGCGTCGCGGCCGTCGAAGCCGCTGCGCCGGAACGGCCGCCGTTCGGTCTTCGTCCGAACCGGCAGTTCGATCTGCATGGCCCAGCTGCCGTGGGTGGGGTGCCAGCCGCCGCCGGAGCGGCGCAGCTTCGGGCACTTGCTGCCCAGCGTCTTGCTGTTGGCGTCTTTGCAGGTGCAGCGTTTGTAGACGGATCCTTCCGGGTTCACACGTCTCCTCACGTCGGTGCGGCCCCGTCACGCTGGGGGCCGGAGCTTCTGATTGCGTCGTGGTGATCGACGCTCGACTGTCCGGACGTGGTCAAGTCGCCTTCCGGGACGATTGCGGCGGGGATGTGCAGTGCGGTGAGGATCGCCGCGACGGGGACGCGGTAGCGGTTGCCGACCCGCAGGAGCGGCACGGGAAAGGTGTCTTCGGCGGCGAGCTGGTAGGCCAGGGCCCGGCCGAGACCGAAGATCCGGGCGGCGGTGGGCAGGTCGGTGACGACGCCGAGCGCGCGGACCTTGTCCTCGGTCCAGACCTCGATGCGGTCACCGGCCGGCTGGTGCGGCCCGGCCGCTTCGGCGGCAGGCAGGGTGGTATCGGGGTACGGGGTGGTGGTCACGGTGTGGTGCTCCAATCGGAGATGGTGCTGTATGGGATTGCTGGGCCGGAGGCCGCCGCTGCCGGCCGTCGGGGCTCGGCCGGGGCAGATGCGGGTGCCGCCCAGGGTGGGGGCCGCCACATCGCACTCCGGGCCGGAGGGTTCCGACGTCACCGGTCACCGATCGGTGACCGGGGCGCGGGGAGGGCGTGGAGGTGTTCGAGCCAGCCGAGCAGGCGGGGGAGATTGCGGTCGGGGCCGTAGGCGAGGTAGGTGCCGTCTGCGGAGTGCGCGCCGATGCTGGCGGCGTACCGCAGTCTGTGCAGGCTGTTTACGCGCCCGACGTGCACATGGAGGCCGAGCCCGTGGGCGTGGGCGGCGAGCCGGGCGGCGGCCGGTCCGAGTTTCCACGGGGTGGATCCGCCCAGGAACAGTCCGTCGAAGAGGGTCCAGTCGATGTTGAGGTGTTCCAGTCCGTCCTGGGCGACGAGCGCGGCGGGGTAGCCGAGGGCGCGGATGCGGGGCAGGACCGGCCGGGACCGCGCCCACGTCGCTACCGCGTCACCGACGACGTCGGGTGCGGTCGCGAACGCGCACTGTCCGCGATGGGCGGCGCGGGCGGCGAGCCAGGCGAGGTAGCGGTCGTCGCCGGGGTAGCGACCGGTGTAGGAGTTGTTGTCGGCGATCCACGCGACGCCGTCCTCGACCCGGTTTCCGGCCGCGGGGGTGGCGATCATCCCGAGCCGTCCGGCGCGCATCGCCTCACGAACGAGCGGGCCGGAGGCGGTGGCGTAGTAGCGCACGGGCGGCGGCGAACACGGCGACGGGGACGATGGTGGTGAGGGCCTTGACCCACAGCTGTCCGGGTAGGGCGGCCCAGACCGGGAATCCACTCAGCGCGAGGAACAGCAGGGAGTCGACGGGGATGCTGACGGCGTTGGACGCGAGCGCGGCGCGGAGCATGCCGCGGTCCCGGAGCCGTTGGTAGACGAGGAGGTCGAGGAGTTCGGCGACGAGGAACGCGACGGCGGAGGCGATGGCGAGGCGAGGCCCGGCGGGTGTGGCGCTGAAGACGGCGCCGGTGCCGATGCAGGCCAGGACCGTGGGCCGTCCGGCGGTCTGGTGGACCCAGTCGCGGGCGAGGAGGGTGAGGCCGGCGGCGGCGGTCCCGGCGGCGGCGGTGAGACCGAACCCGACCGGGATGAGTCCGTATCGGGCGGTGAGGCTGTTGGCGGCCACGACGGCGGCGATGAACACGAGGACCGGCAGCACGGCCGCGGTGATGGGCGATCGGCGTGGACGGTCCGAGGGCGCGGGCGCGGGGTGCGGGTGGGGTGGCTGGTGGTTGCTGGCTGGCATGCTGGGTGGGCCCCTTTCGGGCACGGCAGTTCGGCCCTCGCCGGGACTGGCGAGAGCTGGTGTGGATGTCTGGTCGGCGGGTCTGCTGATCTGCGGCGCGGTCCGTCAGCCGGTGCCGTTGGTATCTGCGATGACGTCGGTGTGGTCGAGGTCGGTGAGCCGGCGCAGGCCGGTCCGCCGCATCCGACCGGTGTCGCAGGTGATGTCGGTGCGGCGGTTGAGGTCGGCGGTCAGGCGGGTGCGGGCGTCTGCGGAGACGGTGTCGGGGTCGTCGCCGGTGACGGTGATGGCGAGCAGCGCGTCGGCGTGGATGCGGTAGATGCCGCCGACGGGGTAGCCGGGGTGCGGGTCGGTGCGGGTGGTCCGCAGCCGGCGCAGGCTCTGGGCGGCGGGGTGCTCGACCGGGGTGGCGGAGGTGCCGGGGCCGGTGAGGTAGCCGGCGCGGAGGCGGCTGAGGGCGGCGATGAGGTGGGCGGTGCCGACGTGGTGGGCGTAGCGGTCGTTGGGGGCGCGGACGCGGGTGGTGACGGGTACGGCGACGCCGACGACCCACCGGTAGGGCTGGGTGTGCAGGCCGAGGCGGGACAGGACGTCGTCGCCGTCGCGGCGGGTCAGCGCGCCGCGGCTGACGAGGGCGCGCAGTTCCGCGCGGACGGCCTCGGCGGTGAGCGCCGGGACGGCCCGGTCGTGGTGGTCGGCGAGCGCGGTGAGTGCGGCGAACGGGCGGTGTTGCAGTGGGCCGCGGGTGCTCGGCATGGCAGCCTCCAGAACTGTGACAGGGAATTAGGACCACGCATTGGCGCGTGCCGGTGCCGGTGCCGCTGCTGCGAGGCGGCGCAAGGGAGTGTTCGGGGGCCGGCGGTTCAGGTCGCGGCGGCGAGGACGGCGGCGAGCATGTCGGTCCACTCGACGCCGTGGACGCTGGTGTCGTGGTCGAAGGACCAGACCAGGTGGTCGAGGTCGAACTCGCTGCGGTGGCCGTCGATGAACACGAAGCTGCTCGCGGTGTAGCCGGCGCGGCTGGGGGCGATGACGAGGCTCCAGGTGTCGGCGTGCAGCAGGACGGCGACGGGTCGGCCGCGCAGGTCCCGGCCGATCAGCAGCGCTCCCGGTGCCGGGTCGGCGGCGAGGCCGGGTGCGTCGGCGATGATGTCGGTCACCTGCCGGATGTCGATCTCCCACATCACGTCGTAGGTGGCGCCGACCCGGGGAGCACGGCCCTGTCGGGCGGCGCTGGTGAACTCGTCGGCGGTCTGGTTCGCTGCGCTGCGCCGACCGTGCTGGTCAGCGGTCACGACCGGTGCGGCCGTTGCGGCGGCCTGCACGATGGTGACCGGGAACGGCCCGGGTCGCCGCCGTCGCGGGCGACGGTGCGCAGGCCGCGCCGGACGCTGCACAGCCGGTTCGGTCGGGGCGCGGTGGGTGTTGCCGGTCATGGTCGGCTCCTTCGGGGTCGGGGCGGGGGGGGGGGGGCCCCCCGGGGGCCGGCCCCCCCGCCCGCCGGAGTAGACGGGGGCGCACAGGGGGGGGGGGGAGTGGGAGGGGAGAGGCGCGCGGGAG
>NZ_JBFAZW010000171.1:0-1753 GCF_040682015.1 Dactylosporangium sp. NPDC051485 | reverse complement strand
CCCCGGGGGTGGGGGGGGGGGGGGGTGGGTGTTGGGGTTTGGGGGCGGCTCGTGGGGGGGGGGGGGGGGGGGGCCGGCACACGGTGGTGCCGGCCCCACCGGCCTGCGGTACTGGCGGCGGGACAAGGGGCGGTGCGGTGATGGCATGGCGAGCGCTGCGGGACTGCGGTCAGGTCGGGGCGTGCCAGCGCTGCCTGGCGATGTGATCGGTGCCGTGCTCGGTGCGGGGCCGGCTGGGACGTGACCAGCCGGGTGTCGCCGGGCGCTGCGCGACGACCCGCCAGCCGGCGGCGCGGAGACTGGCGCCGCTCTCCCCGGCCTGGGTGTAGGTGACGAGACGGCGGTAGCCGAGCGCTTTCGCCGCGGTCCAGGCCGCGGCGTAGAGCATGGAGCAGGCGTTGCGGGTGCCGTCGGTGGCGACCCGGGTGACCCGGGTGACCTCGAGCGTGTGTCCGTCGTCGAGGAGCCGGGCGACCGGGCGGCCGACGACGGCGACGCCGACCAGAACGTGGTCCTGGTCGGCGACGCCGATGGAGTACTTGTGCCCGGCGGGTGGGCGGTGGTGGCGGTGCCAGTCGGTGATGAACGTGCACGCCTGCGCGAACGTGACCGGCACCGTCCGCAGCCTCATCCCGGCTCTCCTGCCGGTTCCGCTCGCCCGCGGTGGTGCGGGGTCGGGTCGGTGACTGTGGGCAGGTACGGGGTGAGCCGGGTGAGGGCCTCGTCGTGGAAGTCGGTGGCGATGTCGACGCCGATGTAGGCGCGGCCGAGGTGCAGTGCGGCGAGGCCGGTGGTGGCCGCGCCGGAGAACGGGTCGAGGACGACCCCGCCGGGTGGGCACCCGGCGGCGATCGCCCGCAGCGGTAGGTCCAGTGGGAATGGTGCGACGTGCGCGCCGCGGTAGGGGCGGGTGGCGATGTGCCAGACGTCGCCGGGGTTGCGGCCGTTGTGGTGGGCGGCGGTGTGGGCGTGGCCGAGCGGCTGAAGGTTGCCGCGTCCGGCTCTGGGTTCGACGGTGGTGTCGTCGGCGGTGTACTTGCCGCCGTAGGTGTTGCCGCGCCGGCGTGCGGTGGCGTCGATACCGCCGGTGTGGCCTTTGCGGGCACCGCCGAAGACACGGCTGCCGTCCGCGGCGTCCGGTCGTATGAGCGGAACGCGGATCGGGTCGAGGTCGAAGTAGTAGGTGGGGGATCTGGTGAGCAGGAACAGCAGTTCGTAGCCGGTGGAGAGCCGGTCACGGACCGACTCGGGCATCGGATTCTTCTTGGCCCAGATGATCGCGTTGCGCAGCCACCAGCCGTGCCGTTGCAATGCGAACGCGACCCGCCAGGGCACCCCGTTGAGGTTCTTCGCCGCCAGTCCGTCCGCGCCCGCACCGGCGGGTGTGCCGGTGCGGGTGCGGCGGGTGCCGGTGGCGTAGCTGTCGCCGAGGTTGAGCCAGGCGGTGCCGGTCGGCTTCAGGACCCGCCATACCTGCTCGAACACGGCCACGAGCCGGTCGACGTAGTCGTCGACGGATGGTTCCAGGCCGTACTGCGGGTCGGTCCACACCGCCCGGCAGTCAGGACACGAGGTTCCCGGCGCCGGCGGGTGAGGGGTGTGGTGGACGCACCCTGGGTCTCCGCCGTGCCAGTGGCCGGTGCCGTAGTCCCTCAGTCTTCTCTTAACTTTGATGATCTTAAATGTGTTGGCTCAACTCGGCCCTCACTCACCGGTGCCGCCCGCCAGTGATTCCGTCCCTGTCGGCTGCGCT
>NZ_JBFAZW010000170.1:0-16298 GCF_040682015.1 Dactylosporangium sp. NPDC051485 | reverse complement strand
GCTCACCCGCATCTCCGACGGCTACCCGGGCGGCGGCTGCTGGCACCTGCCCGGCGGCGGCACCGACTTCGGCGAGCAGGCCGGCCCGGTCACCAGGTCACCGGGACGTTGTCGACGCCGCCGGTGACCTGGTCGCGCCGGACCTCGACGTCGTCGAGGCCGACGGCCAGGCGCAGGCCCGGGAAGCGGCGCAGCAGCGCCGGGAACACGATGCGCAGCTCGGTGCGGGCCAGGCTGGCGCCGATGCAGGCGTGGGCGCCGTGGCCGAAGGACAGGTGCGTGTTGGGCTGGCGGGCCGGGTCGTACCCGGCCGGGTCCGGGAAGACCGCGGCGTCGCGGTTGGCCGCGTTGCTGGAGATGATGACCGCGTCGCCGGCGGCGATGGTCACGCTGCCGATCTCGACGTCTTCGTGGGCGTACCGCAGCAGCCCCAGATCGCCGGGTGCGGTGATGCGCAGGATCTCCTCCACGGTGGCGCCGATCTGCCCCTCGGGGTCCGCCGCCAGCCGGTCGCGCCGGTCCAGGTCGGACAGCAGCAGCAGGGCGCCCAGCCCGATGCGGGCGGAGGTGGTCTCGTGGCCGGCGAAGATGATCCCGGCCGACAGGGTGGCCAGCTCGCTCTCGGCGAACGCGGGGTCCTCGGCCTGCACCGCCACGAGGTCGGAGATGAGGTCGGGGCCGGGCTCGCGCCGCTTGGTCTCGGCCAGGCCGCTCATGTACGCCATGAAGTCCATCAGCGCCCCGCGCGCGTCGGGGCCGCCGTCCATCCGGCTCATCCGCCGGGAGAGCTCGCGGAAGTGCTCGTTGTCGGCGTACGGCACGCCCAGCAGCTCGCAGATCACGAGCATCGGCAGCGGGTAGGCGAGCAGGTCGTGCAGGTTGACCGGCTCGTCCGGGCGGGCGTCGCGAGCGGCCCGCATGTCGTCGAGGCAGCGCTCGGTGAGCTTCTCGATGCGCCCGGCCAGGCGGCGCATGCGCGAGGCGGAGAAGGCCGGAACGAGCAGCCGGCGCATCCGGGCGTGGTCCTGCTCCTCCGTCTCGTAGTTGCCGGACGGGCCGGAGGCCACCACCGAATGGGTGACCCGGGCCGCGGTCTCCGGCGCCGGGTGGGAGCGGCCGAAGCGGCGGTCGCCGAAGATCTGCCGGGCCTCGGCGTGGGCGGTGACCAGCCACGCGGGGTCGCCGGCGGGCGTGGTCACGCGGGTCAGCGGGGCCTCGCGGCGCAGCACCTCGTACAGCGGCGCGATGTCGAGGGCGTTGGGCCGGTCGAAGGGCAGCCGGGGCCGGGCCGGGTCCGTTGCGGTCATCGGAAGGCTCCTTACCGATTTGCCGGAATCGATGCCGAAGCTAACACCGGACCGCGTTGTGCAGGCGTTTTGTAGGGGGGTGAGGGTCCCGCCTCCCCCTAACGTAACGAAGGTCCGGGTGATTGGCCGTTACGCACCTTGACCTCAACTGGGGTTGAACCAGCAGGATCGGTGGTTATGACCATCGTCGTGTTCGGGGCCCGCGGCAGCGTGGGCCGGCATGTGCTCAACGGCCTGGTGGCGGCGGGCGAGCGGGTCCGGGCGGCCAGCCGTTCGGCCGCGGACCTCGGGGTGGAGTCGGTCGTGGCCGACCTCGATCGGCCCGAGACGCTGGGGGCCGCGCTGGCCGGGGCGTCCGGCGCCTTCATCTACGCCCACCCGGCCGGCGTCGAGGGGTTCGTGGCCGCGGCGCGGGAGGCCGGCGTCCGGCGGGTCGCGCTGCTGTCCTCCGCCTCGGCCGCCCGGCCCGGCGCCGAGCAGAACCCCATCGCCCGGTGGCACCTGGCGGTCGAGGAGGCGCTGGAGCGCTCCGGCCTCGAGTGGACGTTCGTGCGCGGCGGCGGGTTCGCCACCAACACCATCGGGCTGTGGGGGCCGTCGATCCGCGCCGAGGGCAAGATCCGGGTGCCGTACCCCGACGCGCAGTCCGCCCCGGTGCACGAGGCCGACCTGGCCGCGCTCGCCGTGGCGGCCCTGACCGGCGGCGGCCTGGGCGGGAAGGCGTACGTGGTGCTCGGGCCGGAGTCGCTCTCCCTGCGCGCGCAGGCCGCCGCCATCGGGGCGGCGCTGGGCCGCGAGATCGCCGTCGAGGCGGTGCCCGAGGACGTGGCCCGGGAGGAGATGCGCCGCGGCCTGCCCGACCTGGCGGTCACGACGATCCTGCGCTACTGGGCCGCCGCGGGCGACGGGCCGGCCGAGACCTCGGCGGTCATCCCGGAGGTCCTCGGCCGGCCGGCCCGGACCTTCGCCGAGTGGGCCGTCGACCACGCCGCCGACTTCCGGGGACGGCCCGAGACGTCCTAGTTCGCGCGGATGACCCAGTCCGGGTTGCGGGCGGCGAAGCCGTCGAGGCGGTCGGCCCGGGCGGCGGCGAAGAGCTCGCCGGTGGTCTCGTCGAGGTTCTCGTAGTCCCGGCCGTCGCGCCGCTCGGTGTGGAACCGCCCGCCGTTGGTGCGCAGCAGGGTCAGGTCGTCCGGGCCGATCGCGCGCAACCGCACGATCCAGTCGGTGATCGAGGCCCCGTTGCCGTCGAAGGTGAGCGAGTCGCCGACCGCGCCGATCGCCCGGTGCAGCGCGATGGGGTTGGCCAGCACCCCGGCCGAGGTGATCTTCTCGGCCAGGGCCCGCAGGAGCTGCTGCTGGTGGCGCTGCCGGCCGTAGTCCCCGTCGGGGATGAGCTCGCGCTGGCGCACGTAGTCCAGGGCCTCCCACCCGGCGAATCGGCGGCACCCGACGGGGTAGACCTGGGGCCGCACCCCGGCGATCCGCTCCGGCCGGAACGATGGCGGGATGAGGCGGTACGGCGCCGTCTCCTTCCCGTTCGCGTCCCAGCCCACGTGCACCGAGGTGGTCTCCTCGTCGACGCACAGCTCCACCCCGCCGACGGCGTCGACCACCTTGCGCAGCCCGGCGAAGTCGATGATCGCCCCGGCGTCGAAGACCAGCCCGGTGATCTGCTGCACGGTCCGGGCGAGCAGCTCGAAGCCGCCGAACGCGAACGCGGCGTTGAGCTTGTCGGTGCCGTGCCCCGGGATGGCGACCCGGGTGTCGCGGGGCAGCGAGACGAGGTACGCCTTGTCGCCGGCCGCGGTCACGTGCACCACGATCACGGTGTCGGCCCGGGACGTGGCCCGGTCCTCCCCGGGCCGGGCGTCGAGCCCCACGAGCAGGATGTTGCGCCCCGGCTCGGCGTCGATCCCGGCCGGCGGGCCGGCGCTCGGCACCGTGGAGGCCCCGGCCGAGACGCGCGGGGCCGAGCGGATGTCGATCTGGCGCGGCCGGCCGGCCCGGTCGCGGGCGGTATCGCCGAGCAGGTCCGCCTGGTGCACCTGGCCGACGTAGTGCTGCCAGGTCAGCGCGCCCGCGAGGGCGAGCGACACGACGGCGGCGGCCGACACGAGCCACGCCTTCACGCAGGTCCGATCGGCGCCGCACCGGCGGGGTTTAGGTGTCCTGGTACCTGTAACCGCTACCACAGCGGCACGGGGCAACGTCCGAGTTGTCCGATGCGTTCCGGATTTTCCGGCGTACCGCGACTCAGGACACATGTGTTCTGCCACGTTCTACATAGCAGTCGCCCGCGACGCCGAAGGATGATCGGGGCTTCCATCGACGCCATGCAGGTCCTGGGCCGGCGGGACGGCCCCATCCGCCAAGACCGAGCCGCCCCGCTGCTCCCTCCCCGGCGAAGCGCTCAGTGAGGAGCCAGTCCATCATGTCGCATGACACGCTGATCAGGTCCGTGGTGTTCGCCGTTGTCCTGGCCGCCCTCTTCGTGGGCCACTCCATCGGCGACCACATCGCGCAGACCGACCACCAGGCCTCCCGGAAGGCCTCCTCCGGCGCCGCCGCCTGGCGGGCGCTGGGCGGCCACCTGCTGACCTACCACCTCACGCTGACCGCGGTCCTGCTGCTGACGGCGGCCGCCCTGCGCCTGCCCCTCTCCCCCGTGGGCGTCGTCGCCGGCCTCGCCTTCTCCGCGCTCACCCACGGCCTGCTCGACCGGCGCTGGCCGGTGCGGGCGGTGCTGCGGCTGACCCGCTCCCCCGAGTTCGCCGAGACGACGAGCCCGGTCAACGGCATGTACGTGGCCGACCAGGCCCTGCACCACCTGGCCCTGCTGGGCACGGCCCTGCTGATCGCCGCCTTCTCGTAGGCGCGGCGCCTATCCGACGGACGGTCTGTACCAGATCCACGGGCCGCCCTCGGCGCCGACGATCAGGCCCTCGTCGGGCAGGTGCAGCGCGATCGACCCGTCGCGCAGCACGCGCCCGTCGGCGGCGCGGGCCAGCGGCGGCGGAAAGGGGGTGAACCGCCCGTCCCGCCACACCCCGGTCCCCGCGCCCGGCAGGGTGACGAGCAGCCCGCCGCCGCCGACCGCGCCAACCATCGACACGGTCGCAGCGGCGGGAAACCCCGGCACCTCCGCCGCGGCGTCGGGCGTGAGCCGGAAGACCCGGTTCGGCAGCTCGGCGACCACCCAGGCCTCCCGGTCGTCGCGGGTCACCCGCAGCGTGCCGCGCGCTGGCAGCTCGACCGGCAGGGCCCGCCAGGTCGAGCCGCCGTCCGGCGAGTACGACGCCCGCGTGACCAGCCCATCGTGCTCGACCCGCCAGTGCGCCGACGCCGGGTCGGCGCCGCCCCGCCGGGTGTTCAGCCAGTCGGTGAGCGCCGGCTCGGCGAGGTCGGGCGCTGCCCAGAACGTGCGGCCGGCGTCCGTCGTCTCCCACCAGGCCGCGCTGTGGTCCCGCCGGACCGCGCCGACGAGCGCGGAGTCCGGGCCGGTGGCGTCCAGCATCGGGTAGGCGTCCCCGGGCAGGTCTGGCAGGGCCACCGGGGCCCAGCCGCGGCCGCCGTCGGTGGTGCGGCCGAGGGTGGCGGTGCACCGGTACTCGGAAGGGCAGTCGCTGAACAGCACCCAGCCGTGCGCGGCGTCGGTGAACTGGGCGTACATCGTCCCGCGGGCGCCGGCCAGCCGGACCGTGCGCTCGACGACGCGGTTGGGGGTGTCGTCCGGGGCGGCCGGCTGCAGGGCGGTGGCCGTCAGCGCGGCGGCCAGGGCCGCGGCCAGCCCGCCGAGCCACCACACCCCGCGCCGCCGGGCCCGCCGCCACCTCGGCATCGCCTCGACCGGGACGGGGCGGAACGTCCCGGAGTACTCCTCGGCGAAGCGCGCGAACGCGTCCTCGATCAAATCAGGCATGCCACACCTCCACGTCGAGCCGCGCGGCGAGCCTCGCCCGGCCGCGGGTGAGCCAGGAGCGCACCGTGCCCTCGGCGACCCCTTCCTGCTCGGCGATCTCGCGCACCCCGAGCTGCCCCAGGTGGTGCAGCACCAGGGCCCGCCGCTGCGCCGCCGGGAGCGTGGCCAGCGCCGCGACCAGCGCCACCCGGTCGGGCGTCGGGCCGTCGACGTGCTGCTCGCGCTGCCGGGCGAGGAACCCGATCGCCGTCTGCAGGCGCCGGAGCCGGCTGGTGGCGAGGTTCCACGCGACGCGGCGCACCCAGGCGGCCGGGTCGGCGTACCGGGAGATGCGCTCCCACTGCTGCAGGGCCCGGCAGAACGCCTCCTGGGCGAGGTCCTGCGCCTCGGCGTGGTCGCCGAGGTACGCGTAGAGCTGCAGGGCGATGCGCTGGAAGTGCGCCCCGTAGAACTCGGCGAAAGGCGGCTCGGGCATGTCCATGTCACGCGCGAGCTTGCCGGATCGCTGCAGTGCCGTTGCCGGGAAATGCCATGCGGCCGAGTGAGCAGCGGCACAATTGAACACGTTCAGATTGAGGGCTACCTTGTTGTTGAACACGTTCAAGGAGGCCGGAGATGGATCTCAAGCTCATGACGTACCTCATCTACCTGCTCGTCAGCATCGGGCTGACGGTGTGGGTCGCGCGGACCCTGATGCGCAACGGGCAGGTGTTCCTCGACGACGCGTTCGACAACGAGCGCCTGGCCGCGTCGGTCAACCGCCTGCTCGTCGTCGGGTTCTACCTGCTCAACCTCGGCTACGTGGCCGTGGCGCTGAAGATCGCGCAGCCGCTGCTCGACGGCAGCGAGGCGATGGAGGCCCTTGCCATGAAGCTCGGGTTCGTGCTGCTGGTCCTCGGCGCCGTGCACTTCTTCAACCTGCTCGTGCTCAGCAAGTACCGCCGCCGCCGGGTGCTGGAGAAGACCGCTCCGCCCGTCGCCCCGCGGATCGTGATGGCCCCGCCGCCGGTCTTCGCCCCGCCGGTCCCGCCGCGGCCCGCGGGCCGGCCGCCGGCGCCGCCGCAGTGATCACCCGGCTGACGGTGCTCTACGACGCGGGCTGTGGACTGTGCCGCACGGCACGGTCCTGGCTCGCGGCGCGGGCCCAGCTCGTGGCGCTGGAGTTCGTTCCAGCGGGGTCCGCGGAGGCGCGCCGCCGGTATCCGGCGCTCGATCCGGCCGAGACCCTCGCCGACATCACGGTGGTCGCCGACGACGGCGGCGTGTACACCGGCGACGCGGCGTGGATCATGTGCCTGTGGGCGCTGGACGGCTATCGGGGGCTGGCGGCGCGCCTCGCCCAACCGCACCTGCGGCCACTCGCCCGGCGGGTGGCCGCGTCGGCCGGCTCACTGCGGGCCGCCCGCCGCTCCCTGGACGATCAGCGCAACGGATATGGTCAGGACTGTGGTGGAACCTGCAACATCTGATCGCGGCGAGCAGACCAAGAAGCTGATCGTGCGCACCGCGATCCAGCTGTTCCGCGACCAGGGCTACGACAAGACCACGATGCGCGGCATCGCCCAGGCGGCCGGCCTGTCGGTCGGCAACGCCTACTACTACTTCCCCTCCAAGGATCACCTCGTCCAGGAGTTCTACGCGACGATCCAGGAGGACGCGGCGGCGGCCTGCGCGCCCCTCCTGGCCGCCCCGGGGCCGTTCGACGAGCGGCTCCGGGCGGCGCTCGGCACGATCGTGCAGACCATGGCGCCGTATCACGCCTTCGCCGGCAAGTTCATCAAATCGGCCGTGGAGCCCGGCTCGCCGCTCAGCCCGTTCAGCGCCGAGTCGGCCCCGGCCCGCGAGCGCTCGATCGGCATCCTGCACGACGTGGTCGAGGGCGCCACCACGAAGATCGACCCGGAGCTGCGGGCCGACCTGCCCGAGCTGCTGTGGCTGTGCCAGATGGGGATCACGCTGTACTGGGTGCACGACAGCTCCCCCGGCCAGGAGAAGACGAATCTGCTGGTCGAGCGGGCCGTGCCGCTCATCGACCGGCTCGTCTCGCTGGCCCGGATGCCCATCCTGCGCTCGATCAACCGCGAGGCGCTCAAGTTGTACCGCACGCTGCGCTGATCACCCCGCGTAGTTGGATGGTAATGTTTTGTTCAAATCTCAGCGCTCGCCGATCGAAGGTTCGCGCGGTACCGTCGATTCGCATGGCGACCCTGCAGCCAGTCCGCAAGGCCGCCGACCGCAACACGGTGATCACCGAGATCGAGCAGGCCGAGGGCTACATCGCATCGATCTGCTTCAAGACCGGTCCACCGGCGTCGGTTGGCGTGGAACTCGAGTTCACCGTCCACGACCGTCGCGATCCATCGGCCTTCCTGGATCGTGACCGGCTCTGCCAGGCGCTCGGCGAGCACGCGCCGACGACCTTGCGGGCCGACAGCCCGGCGCTCCCGCTGCGCCACGGCGGCAGCGTCACCCTCGAACCCGGCGGCCAGGTGGAGATCTCCAGCCGGCCGCACGCCTCGCTGGCCGAGCTCCACGCGGCCGTCGGCGCCGAGATCGAGCAGCTCACCGCCCTGCTCGCGACCGCCGGCCTGGTCCTCGGCGACACCGGGGTCGACCCGCACCGGGTGCCCCGGCGACTGATCTCCACCCCCCGGTACGACGCGATGGAGGCGGCCTTCGACCGTCGCGGCGTGTCCGGGAAGATCATGATGTGCTCGACGGCGGGCCTGCAGGTCTGCCTCGACGCCGGCCCGGGCCCCGAGCTCGCCGCCCGTTGGGCCGCCGTCAACGCGCTCGGACCCCCGCTGCTGGCGCTCTTCGCCAACTCGGGGCGCTTCGCCGGGCGCGACACCGGCTGGGCCTCCGCCCGCCAGCAAGCGTGGCGGGGCATCGACCCGTCCCGCACCCGGCCGGTGCCCACCGATGCGGACCCGGCCCAGGCCTGGGCCCGCTACGTGCTCGACGCGGCGCTGCTGTGCGTGCGCCGGCCCGGCGGGGAGTGGGACACCCCGCATGGGGTGACGTTCGCGGCCTGGATCCGCGGCGCACTGGGCTCGAGGCCGACGTTCGCCGACCTCGACTACCACATCAGCACGCTCTTCCCGCCGGTCCGCCCGCGCGGGTACCTGGAGATCCGCTATCTCGACACCCAGCCCGGGCGCGGCTGGTTCGCCCCCGCCGCGCTGCTGACCGCCCTGCTCGCCGACGCGCCGACCGTCGCGTGCGTCCTCGAGCTGTGCGCGCCGGCCGTCGGCCGGTGGGTGGAGGCGGCCCGCGACGGCCTGGCCGACCCCGTCCTGGCCGGCGTGGCCCCGGCGCTGCGCGAGCTGGCACTGGGGCGGCTGGACCTGCCGCCGGAGCTGCTCGACGACGTCATCGAAGGGAGCACGCGCAATGAGTGACCTGAGGGAGCGAGTCGCCCGGGAGCTGGAGCGGACCCGGCGGCGCTCCGCGGTGCTGACCGAGTCGGTGGACGACGACGAGCTCGTCAAGCAGCACTCGCCGCTGATGTCGCCGCTGGTCTGGGACCTGGCGCACATCGGCAACCAGGAGGAGCTGTGGCTGGTGCGCGACGTCGGCGGCCGGGAGCCGGTGCGGGCCGACATCGACCACCTCTACGACGCCTTCAAGCACGCCCGCAAGGACCGGCCGGCGCTGCCGCTGCTCGGGCCGAAGGAGGCCCGCGCATACGTCGCGACCGTGCGCGACAAGGCGCTCGACGTGCTGCTCGGCGTACACCTCGAAGGAAGCAGGCTCACCGAGCGGGCCTTCGCCTTCGGCATGATCGTGCAGCACGAGCAGCAGCACGACGAGACCATGCTGGCCACGCACCAGCTGCGCGACGGCACGCCGGTGCTCTCCGCGCCCCCGCCGCCGGCATCCACCGTGGACGTCCGCGGCGAGGTGCTGGTGCCGGGCGGGCCGTTCACGATGGGCACCTCGACCGAGGCCTGGGCGCTGGACAACGAGCGCCCGGCGCACGTGGTCGACGTGCCGGCGTTCTTCATCGATGCCGCGCCGGTGACCAACGCGCAGTACGCCGAGTACGTCGCGGCCGGCGGCACCCCGCCGCTGCACTGGGTGCCCGATCCCGGCGGCTGGCTGGCCACCGAGTTCGGCCGCACCGCGCCGATCGTGCCCGGCGCGCCGGTCGTGCACGTGTCGTTCCACGCGGCGAAGGCCTACGCCGAGTGGGCCGGCCGCCGGCTGCCGAGCGAGGCGGAGTGGGAGAAGGCGGCCCGCTGGGACCCGGCCACCGGCCGCTCCCGCCGCTACCCGTGGGGCGACGAGGACCCCGGCCCGCAGCACGCCAACCTCGGCCAGCGGCACCTGGCCCCGGCCCCGGTCGGCGCCTACCCCGCGGGCGCCTCGCCGCTCGGCGTGCACCAGCTCATCGGCGACGTGTGGGAGTGGGTGGACAGCGACTTCGCCGGCTACCCGGGCTTCACCGCGTTCCCGTACCGCGAGTACTCCGAGGTCTTCTTCGGCCCCGACTACAAGGTGCTGCGCGGCGGCTCGTTCGGCACTGACGCGGCGGCCTGCCGGGGCACGTTCCGCAACTGGGACTACCCGATCCGGCGGCAGATCTTCAGCGGCTTCCGGACCGCCCGCGACGCGAGCCCTTCGGAGCTCGCCTAGTGTGCCGGCACGTGGCGTACCTCGGCCCGCCGATCCCGCTGGCGGACCTCCTCTTCACGCCGCCGCACTCGCTGAACCGGCAGTCCTGGGCGCCCCGCGAGATGCGCGGCGGCGGCACCATCAACGCCGACGGCTTCGGCGTGGGCTGGTTATCGGGAGCCGCCGTCCTGCGATATCGCCGGAGTTGTCCACTCTGGACGGACGCCGGGCTGCCGGCGTTGGCCGCGGCGACCCGATCGGGCGCGATCCTGGCCGCGGTCCGCTCGGCGACGGAGGGCATGGCGGTCACCGAGACGGCGGTCGCCCCCTTCACCGACGACCGGTGGCTCTTCAGCCACAACGGCAAGGTGACCGGCTGGCCCGACAGCGTGGTGGAGGCGGCCGGCACCCTGCCGGTGCGCGACCTGCTGACGCTGGACGCGCCGACCGACAGCGCCCTGTTGTGGGCCCTGACCAGGGCTCGCCTGCACGCCGGCGACGAGCCGGGCGCCGCCCTGGCCGGGGTCGTCGCCGAGGTCGCGAAGGCGGCCCCCGGGTCGCGCCTCAACCTGCTGCTCACCGACGGTGAGACCATCGCCGCGACGGCGAGCGGCCACTCCCTGTATTCCCTGTCCCGCGACGCGTCCGTGCTCGTCGCCTCGGAGCCGCTCTTCGACCATCCCGGCTGGACCCCCGTCCCCGACCACTCCCTGCTCGTCGCCACCCCGTCGAAGGCGGCGATCACCGCGTTGGAAGGTGCTGCACCATGACTGTGCCGGAGCTCGACCTCGAGGTCCATCTGACCGACGAGGACCTCGCCGCCGCCCTGCGCGCCGACGCCCGCCGGGGCCTCACCGCCACGCCGAAGTGGCTTCCCCCGAAGTACTTCTACGACGCCCGCGGCAGCGCGCTGTTCGAGGAGATCACCCGCCTGCCGGAGTACTACCCGACCCGGGCCGAGCGCGAGATCCTCGCCGAGCGGGCCGGCGCCATCGCCCGCCGCACCGGCGCCAAGGTGCTCGTGGAACTCGGCTCCGGCTCGTCGGAGAAGACCCGCCTGCTGCTGGACGCCCTGCGCGAGCACGGCACGCTGGGCTCCTTCGTCCCGCTGGACGTCTCCGGCGCGGCCCTGCGCGACGCCCTGGCCGCCCTGCGGGCCGACTACCCCGACCTGCACCTGCACGGCATCGTCGCCGACTTCGTCAACCACCTGGAGGTGCTGCCGGAGTCCGGCACCCGCCTGGTCGCCTTCCTGGGCGGCACGATCGGCAACCTCGTCCCGGCCGAGCGCGCCGCGTTCCTGGCCGGCGTGCGCGCCCGCCTCTCCCCCGGCGAGTGGCTCCTCATCGGCGCCGACCTGGTGAAGGACCCCTCCGTGCTGGTCCCCGCCTACGACGACGCCGCCGGCGTGACCGCCGAGTTCAACCGCAACGTGCTGCACGTGCTCAACCGCGAGCTGCACGCCGACTTCGACCCGTCCCGGTTCGCCCACGTGGCCCTGTGGGACCCGGCCAACGAATGGATCGAGATGCGACTGCGGGCGACGCGGCCGATGACGGTACGCGTCGCCGGCCTCGACCTGGACGTCTCCTTCGCCGGCGGCGAGGAGCTGCGCACCGAGGTCTCGGCCAAGTTCCGCCCCGGCCGGCTGACCAACGAGCTGGCGGCGGCTGGCTTCGCGGTCCAGGACCGCTGGACCGACGCCCTGGGCCGCTTCAGCCTGACGCTGGCCGCCGCCGTGTAGGCCTGTTCGCGGCATCCGCTGCTACGCCGGCGCGCCGCTGCTGACCCAGGGCGGCGCGATAAGTCGGGCGCTGGCGCGCCACGACTTATCGGATTTTTCGCCTGTCGCCGCGTATATGCGAAAGGTCCGATTCTCGGGCCGCCGCGGCCGGCCGCGTCAGGGAGGCGAGAGCAGGTTTCAGCATCGCGTCAGGGCGATCGGCGACGGTGTACAGCAACGGAAACGGAGGGCCGTCCGGCGCTCACCCCGCGGACGCCCCGGCACGTCTCGGCAGCGGCCGCTGGGCGTGGTTGCCGGGCAGGACAGCGGGAAGACGAGAGGATGATCACGATGCGCAACCCATGGGCCGGCCCGACCTGCGGCTGATCCTGCGAGAACCCGGCTCGGCTCCGGTCGGCCGCCGCCGGCTCCGGTCGGCCGCCGCCGGCCGACCGAAGCCGAAGACGGACCAGCGGCCAGCCTCGCGATATTGCGACGCCGCCCCGTCCGCGTCCGCGGCCAGCACCCTGACGCCGCCGCCGGGGCACCGGCCGATCGGAGCCAGCCTCGGCGGCGTTGCGACGCTGCCGGTCCGCATCGGCGGCCAGCGCCCAGGCGCCGCCGGCTCAGCGGGCGCCGGCCGATCGGAGCCGGAGACGGACCACGGCCTCGGCGGCGTTGCGACGCTGCCGGTCCGCGTCCGCGGCCAGCGCCCGGGCGCCGTCGTCGGTGAGGCAGTAGTACCGGCGGTGGCGACCGTCCACGATCTCGGCGCCCTCGGGGGCCACCAGACCCTCGGCCGTCAGGCGCTCCAGCGCGGCGTAGAGCGTGCCCGCGGGCAGCACGACCCGGCCGCCGGAGAGCTCGGCGACCTCCTGGATCACGGCGTACCCGTGCAGCACCCCCGGCGCGAGGGCGGTCAGGATCAGGAAGGTCGGCTCCCGCATGGCGGTCATGCTGATCAACCTAAAGGCATCCCGGACCCGGCAGTGCCCTTGAAGAGACCCGCGCTCAGGCCGGCGGCTCCCCGGCACGGTGGCGGGGCGGGGCCGGGGTCACCGCGGCGAGCGGGTCGGCCTGCGCCGCGGTCCGCTGCGCCGCGATCTCGGGCCGCGCGGCGGGGTCCGGGACGCCGGGATACGCAGGGTAGGCGGCGTGGACCGTAGCGTAGCCGGGAGCCCCGGGGTACGCGGCCGGCACCGAACGGCCGTAGGCATGCGGCGGGTGCGGCTGGTACGACCCCGGGCCGCCGAACTGGCGCGCGGCCGGGTGCGGGCGGCGCGGCGGCGGCTGGGCCGAGCCGGACCGGCGGGCCAGGGCGGCGCGCACCATGCCGACCGCACCGATGACCAGCAGACCGAGCGCCGGCAACATGGCCACGGCACCGACCGTGCCCTGGTTGGCGCCGCACGTCAGGTCCCAGACCGCGAACGCCGACATCACGACGCCGACCAGCAGGCTCGCCACCCGGTACAGCGGACCGTTGCCCGGCAGGAAGGCCGCGCCCAGGACGAGCAGGCCGACGATGAGGTACGCGACGCGGGAGAGCTCTCCCGCGGTACCGGTGACATCGAGCATGGATCTCCCCGTACGGCAACCAACGTGCAACCACGGTATGCGCCGGACATGTCGCGCCTTGTCAGCAGAACGGGCGGTCCGGGCGCGCGGGCGGGGGACGCGTCGGAAAGTTGTCGCACGGCTCACCCCGGCGAGGGGCGTGCGTGGTGACCGAATCCATCGGGTACACAATGTTGCATGACCGCCGCGCCCCCCGTCGTCGCCGATCGCTATCGCATTCTCGAGCCGCTCGGCGTTGGTGGCATGGGGCGGGTGTGGCGGGCCCGGGACGAGACGCTGCACCGTGACGTCGCCGTCAAGCAGATCATCCTGCCGCCGGAGCTGCTCGACAGCGCCCGCGACGTGGCGATGGAGCGCACGCTGCGCGAGGCGCGGGCGGCGGCCCGGCTGAGTCACCCGAACGTGGTGCGCGTGTACGACGTGCTGGCCGCCGAGGGCCAGCCGTGGATCGTCATGGAGTACGTCCCGTCGCGCTCCCTCGATCAGGTGATCCGCACCGACGGCCCGCTGGAGCCCCGGCGCGTCGCCGAGATCGGCCTCGCGGTCCTCGACGCGCTGCGGGCGGCCCACCGCGCAGGGGTCGACCATCGCGACATCAAGCCGGGAAACGTACTGCTGGCCGACGACGGCCGCGTGGTGCTCACCGACTTCGGCATCGCCCGCGTCGAGGGCGAGGGCCACGTCACGCGCACCGGCCTGGTGCTCGGCTCCCCGGAGTTCATCGCCCCGGAACGCGCCCGCGAGGGCGTCACCGGCCCGGCGGGCGACCTGTGGTCGCTGGGCGCGACGCTGTACGCCGCGGTGGAGGGCCGCTCCCCGTTCGGCCGGGGCTCGGCCATGGAGACGCTCACCGCCCTCGCCTCCGAGGACCCCGACCCGCCGCAGCGCGCGGGCGCTCTGGCCCCGGCGCTGCGTGCGCTGCTGCGCAAGGACCCGAAGGCCCGGGCCGACTTCGCGCAGACCGAGGAGCTGCTGCGCCGGGTCCTGCTGGCCCGCGAGACGGCGAAGCGCAAGCGCTCGTGGCTGGGCGGCTGGGGCCGCGGCGGCCAGGTCACCCCGGTCCTGCCGGTCCAGCGCGGCCCCGCCGCCCCGCCAGCGTCTGCCGCCCCCACCCCGCCGGCCACCCCCGCCGCGCCGGCCGCCCGTTCCACCTTGTACGGCAGGCCCTCGACCGCCGCCTCGGCCGCAGGGTCAGCCGCCGCCGAGCCGACGGCGCCCGCGCCGGCCACCGCCGTCGTCCCGGCGCGGCCCGAGTCGCACCCGCCCACCGCCGTGATCCCACCGTCACCGCAGCCCGGACCGGCCGCGGACGTCGAGCCGTCACACGACGCCGAACCCGAGCCGTCGCCGGAGGCCACCTCAGACGCGGACGCTGCGCAGGCCGACGCGGCGACGGAGTCCTCGACGAACGCGGAGGCTGAAGCTGAGGCCACTTCGGAGGGGGACGCTACGGCCAGTGCCTCGACGGAGGCTGAGGCTGAGGCTGAGGCTGAGACCATCTCGGAGCCGGACATGGTAACCGAGACCTCCACGGAAGCGGAGAGTGCCGCTGAGGTCGCGTCGGAGCCGGACACGGTGGCCGAGGCCCCCACGGAGGCTCAGACCGCCACGGAGGTCGCGTCGGAGCCGGACACGGTGGCCGAGACCTCCACGGAGGCGGCGGAGGCTGCGGCCAACGCCTCGGCGGACGCGGAGGCTGCGGCGGAGGTCGAAGCTTCGCCTGAAGCCGGGACCGGCGCCGATGCCGATGCCGATGCCGAGACTGAGCCGGCAACCGAGGCCGACCCCGGGGCGGAGTCGGATTTCGAAGCGCTTGCCCTGGCCGCGCCCAAACCCGAGCCGGTCGCCCCGGCCCCACGGCAGGTGACTCCCCGGCCCGCGCCCCGGCGGACGGCCCCCGCGACCCGCCCGGTACGCACCGCGCCCGAGCCGGCGGTGATCGAGTCCACCCCGCGGCCGGCCGGTGCGCGCAGGCAGCAGCAGCTGATCCTCGGCGGCGTGGGCGCGGTGCTCGTCATCGCGCTGATCGTCTGGCTGGCCGTCCACGGCGACGGCGGCTCGGACACCACCGCCGGCACCACCACCCCGACCCCCGCCGGCACGACGGGCGCCGCCGCGGCCCCCGCCCCGACGTCGCAGAGCCCGGCCCCCCGGCCCTCGTCCGCGGCCCCGTCCAGCCCGGCCGCCCCCACCACCACCCAGGCCGCCCCGTCCTCCGCGCCCGCGGACGCCGGCACCTCGAGCGGCGCCCTCCCGGCCCTGCCCCCGGGCTGGACCGACTACCGCGACCCGACGGGCTTCCAGGTGTACGTCCCCGCGAGCTGGAGGCAGTCCAAGGACGGCTCGATCGTTTACTTCCGCGGCGACGGCCAGGTTCTGGGCATCGACCAGTCCAACCATCCCCAGCCCGACCCGGTGGCCGACTGGACCCAGCAGGAGAAGAACCGCGCGGGCACCGACTTCCGCAACTACACGAGGGTCAACCTGGGCCCGGTGGACTACTTCATCAAGGCCGCCGACTGGGAGTTCACCTTCGACGGCAGCGGCGGCCGCCAGCACGTGAACAACCGTGGCCTGATCGCCACCCCGACCATGGCGTACGGCATCTGGTGGCAGACGTCCGACGCCGACTGGAACGCCGACCGCCCCAACCTGGACCTCGTCTTCGCCAGCTTCCGCCCGAAGCGATAGAAGCGACGAGCCCGAAGCGACGGGCCGAGGACGACGGCCGGGTCAGGCGGCGGCGACGGCGCGGGCCGGCGCCACCAGATCGGGCTGCAGCCGGCGGGCCGCGTCGAGGTGGCCGCCGGTCCACATCAGCCGGGCGCTCGGCGCCGGCTCCAGGGGCAGCGCGGGCAGCGGATCGGGCACCTGCCCGCCGCCTCGAAGCGCCGAGGCCATGGCGTCGTACCACCCGCAGACCACTCCCCCGGCGGCCGCATAGGAGCGGCCATCCGCGCAGGACCCACGATCGGCCCCGGTGCGCGACCACAGGTCGAGCACCGCGTCGGCCGCCAGCCGCAGCCCGACCACGCCGCCGACCAGGCGCGACACATCGGTCATCGGCACCGGCTTGGCCCCACGCTCGCCCAGGTAGGTGCGGAACGCGTCGTCGAGGCGCCGGGCGGCCGCGGCCGCCCGGGCCTTGAAC
>NZ_JBFAZW010000169.1:0-16525 GCF_040682015.1 Dactylosporangium sp. NPDC051485 | reverse complement strand
GCGTTGGTGCGCGGCGGCCCGCGCGGGCGCGCCCGGTCTCTGCGGCGCCGTCCTTGCGGTCCGGCGGTGCGGGGTCGGTGTGGTCGGCGACGACCTGGTCGGCGGGGTGTTCGGCGGGGTGTTCGGCCTGTTCGGGCGGTAGCGTCGGCGGGACCGGCGCGGGGGCCGGGTCGGGCCGCTGATCGTCGGCCGCGGTCACCGGGGGGACGCCACCATGGATGCGGCGTAGCTTCTCGGCGTGCCTCTGAGCAAGGCCCCACGCTCGATGCCGCTCATGTTCCCGACGGAACTGCTCCGATGCCGGACAATAGCGCCGAGACCTGGTCCGGTCACGCATGGCAGCCAATTCAGTGCGACTGAAGAATGACAACTGCCCCATACGATTGATTATCCCCGACCTCGCCCGGAATCACCGCCCCGAACGGTAACGACAATGTCAAATGGTGCACGCTCATGGTAACTGTTCAGGTGGTTTCTGGAAGCCGGGTCCGTCCATTGTGGAGTTCGGTGAGGGCTTCGATGGCGTTGATGCCGTGTTTGCGGGTGGTGGCGAGGTAGCTGCGGATGGTGCAGAAGGTTTCGGCGCCGGTCCAGGTGCGCAAGCCGCCGCTGATCTTCTGCCGGAGTTTGACCATGCGGATGTCGCGTTCGGCGAGGGTTGTTGTCGAACGGGACGCGTAGGTCGTGGGCGAAGCGCAGTACGTCGGTGGCGAAACCCGCGTAGCCGGGCCAGCAGGTTGACCGCGGGTGGGCGGGCACGGTTGCCCGGCGGCGAGGGGTTGGCGGCGGTACCGGCGGCGATGATCGTGTCGTAGCGGCTGCGGTAGGCGGTGAGCAGGTGGTGGTCGATGGCGTCGGCGCCTGCGGTGCGGGCGGAGCGGGCCATGTCGTTGATCTCGCACAGCAGTCGGATCACGTCCTGGGCCCAGGTCTGGGCGGGCCCTGAACCCTGCGAGTAGCGCGGAAGGGCGGTGGCTGGGTCAGCTCACGTGCAGGACGTGGTCGACGCGGGCCAGCTGGAGGGTGCGCGTGATGCGGGGGCTCGGGGAGCGCAGGGTCAGGCGGCCGCCCGTCGACCACATCCGGCGGTGCACGTCCAGCAGCATGCCGATCGCGGCGGCGTCGATGAACGGGCAGCCGGCCAGGTCGATCACCAGGTGGGAGGGCTGCAGGTCGGCGGCCTCGTGCAGGAGGGCGCCGAAGCGCGCCACCGAGGCGGCGTCGAGCTCCTCGGTGATCACGACCTCGATGGCCGGGGTCTCCGGGTCGGCCGGGGCGCTCTGCATGTTCCAAGGGTTCGGCCTCCATGTGGCGAACATCCCCCGGAACTGTGACGGTTCTATGACTTCGGTCCCGCTGGGGAGGCCTGCTGGTAGACCGGCGCGCGCGGACGGCATGATTCGTCCTATGGCAGGCGTGCTGGTGATCGAGGACGACGACCGGATCCGGCTCTCGCTGGCGCTGGCGCTGGAGGACGAGGGGTACACCGTCCGCGGCGCGGCGAGCGCGGAGGAGGGACTGGTGGCGCAGCGGGAGGAGCCCGCCGACACCGTGCTGGTCGACCTCATGCTCCCGGGGGTGGACGGGTTCGAGTGCATCCGGCAGCTGCGCCGGGGCGACGACGTGCCCATCGTGGTGATCAGCGCGCGCGACGACACCCACGACATCGTGGCCGCGCTCGAGGCCGGGGCGGACGACTACCTGGTCAAGCCGGTGGCGGTGAAGGAGCTGTCGGCCCGGCTGCGGGCGCTGCGCCGGCGCGGGCGCACCGTGCAGGCGCTCACCAGCATGGTCTTCGGCGACCTGGAGATCCTCCCGGAGGCGGGGGAGGTGCGCATCGCGGGCGAGCCCGTGCCGGTCACCCGCACCGAGTTCCGGCTGCTGTGCGAGCTCGGGGAGCACCCCGGGCAGGTGTTCAGCCGCCAGCAGCTGCTGCAGCGGGTGTGGGAGTACGAGATCGGCGACGAGCGGCTGGTGGACGTCCACGTCGGGCGGCTGCGGCAGAAGATCGAGAAGGACTCCAAGCAGCCGCGGTACCTCGTGACCGTGCGCGGCATGGGGTACAAGCTGCAGCGATGACGCGGTGGAGGGCGGGCCTGCGTACCCGGGTGGTGGCGGGGTTCGCGGCCGGGGCGCTGACGCTCTCGGCGTCGATGGCGCTCGTGTCGTACGAGATCACCCGCAACTCGCTGCTCAACGGGCGGGAGCGTGCCACGGTGCGGTCGGCCACGTTCGACGCGCGGGTGGTGGCGGCCGGCCTCGGGGCCGGGCACCCCGACATCGCCGGGATGCTGCGCTCCCTCGACACCGGCGGCAACCGCCGCGTGCTCGTGTACCACCTGGGCGGCTGGTACGCGCGCAACGCCGACAGTGGCGCCGGCAACGCGGTACCGCAGAGCCTGCAGCGCCTCGTGAGCGGCAGCGGCCAGGGCATCCAGCGGGTCAGGGTGGACGGGGTGCCGGCCGTCGTGGTGGGCATCCTGCTGACCCCGTCGTCGGCGCTGTACGAGATCGACTACCTGCGCGAGCTCGACCAGACGCTGCGCACCCTCGGCTGGGTGCTGGGCCTGGTCGCGGCGGCGTGCGCGGCGGCCGGGGCGGGCCTGGGCTGGTACGCCACCCGCTACGTCCTGCGCCCCCTGCGCTCCGTCGCCGACGCCGCCCAGGGCATCACCGCCGGGGACCTGAGCGCCCGGCTCGACCCGGCGACCGACCCCGACCTCGCCCGGCTGTCGACGTCGTTCAACGAGATGGTCGACCAGCTGTCCCGCCGCATCGAGCGGGACCGCCGCTTCGCCGCCGACGTGAGCCACGAGCTGCGCTCGCCGCTGCAGACCCTGGCCGCCTCGGCCAGCGTGCTCGACCGGCGCCGGGACCGGCTCGACGAGCGGACCGCGACCGCGGCCGGCCTGGTGGTGGAGGAACTGGCCCGGTTCCAGTCGCTCGTCGACGACCTGCTCGAGCTCTCCCGCGGCGACCTGCCGGCCCAGCTCGCCCCGGTCGACGTGACCGAGCTGGCCCGCCGCGCCGTGCAGCGCCGCGGCCTGGCGCCGGACATCGTGCGCGGCGAGCCCGGGGAGTGGAACGTCGACGGCCGCCGCATCGGCCAGGTGCTGGTCAACCTCCTCGACAACGCGGTCACCCACGGCGGCGGGCCGATCGAGGTCCGGGTGCGGGCCGAGGGCGCCGACGGCGTGATCGAGGTCGACGACGAGGGCCCCGGCGTCAACCCGGCCGACCGCGAGGTCATCTTCGACCGGTTCGTCCGCGGCCGCTCCTCCGGCGCCCGCGGCAACGACGCCGGCACCGGCCTGGGCCTGTCCCTCGTCGCGCAGCACGTGGCCGCGCACGGGGGCCGGGTGCGGGTGCTGGACCGGCCCGGCGGCGGTGCCCGATTCCGCATCGAGTTGCCGGGGGTACGGTGAAACGCCGAGCTGCCGGGGATACGGCGGGAACGCTCGCCGCCCTGCTCCTGTGCCTGACGCTGGCCGGCTGCGGGGTGCCCACCGAGAGCACGCCCCGGCCCGTCGAGCCGTCGGTCACGATCGGCTCCTACGAGGGACCGATGGGCGCCCCGCCGGGCTCCCCCGGCACCGCGGTGGAGCGGCTGTTCCTGGTCCGCGACGACCAGCTCGTCGCCGTCGACCGCCGGGTCGAGGCCGTCCCGGGGCCCGCCCAGCAGCTGCAGGACCTCGTCGCCGGCCCGACCGCGGTCGAGCGGGACAACGGCCTGGACAGCGCGCTGATCGGCCCCGCCTTCATCACCGGGGTGGAGGTGCGCGACGGCACCGCGCTGGTCGGTCTGGCCGGCGACAACATGATCCGCAACGACGAGATCCTGGCGTTCGGCCAGATCGTGTGCACCCTGGCCGCCCGGGCCGACGTGGTGGCGGTCCGCTTCGTGCGCGGCAGCCGCCCGATGGAGGTGCCCCGCGGCGACGGCGCCCTGACCTCCGACCCACTCACCGAGGCCGACTACGCGAGCCTGATCCGGCGCTGAGCTCGACCGCACCCGGGACAACCACTCGAGCGGTGAACCGGTCATGCCCTGACGGGCGCGGGCGGGCCCGCTCAGCGAGGATCGCCGCTCGGCGCGGCGACCAGGGGCGGTGCCTCGGCGGGAGCGGGCGGGGACGGGCGGCGGCGGTGCAGCAGCAGGGCGGTCAGGCCGCCCGCGACCAGTCCCCAGAAGGCCGAGCCGATGCCCAGGATCGTCGTGCCCGACGCCGTGACCACGAACGTCACCACCGCGGCCTCGCGGCCCTCCGGCTCGGTCACCGCGTTGGCCAGCGACGAGCCCAGCGCTGGCAGCAGGGCCAGGCCGGCCACGGCGATCACGAGCAGCGGGGGCGAGAGCAGGACCAGGGCCATCGCCAGAGACGCGCCCAGGCCCAGGGTCAGCTGGCCGGCGCCGAGGGCCACCGTGGCGACCCAGCGCCGCCGCGGGTCCGGGTGGGTGTCGGGGCCGGCGGTCAGGGCGGCGGTGATCGCGGCCAGGTTGACCGCGTGCGCGCCGAACGGGGCGGCGAGCGCGCTGGCCAGGCCCGTGGTCACGAGCAGCGGGC
Organism: Dactylosporangium sp. NPDC051485; assembly: GCF_040682015.1. NCBI lineage: Bacteria > Bacillati > Actinomycetota > Actinomycetes > Micromonosporales > Micromonosporaceae > Dactylosporangium > Dactylosporangium sp. NPDC051485. Next base: position 11,960 of record NZ_JBFAZW010000169.1, on the reverse strand, counting down.
GCAGCGGGGGCTCGTAGCCGTACGTGGCCATGACCGCCATGCCGGGGACGTTCTGCGCGGCCATGGTGACCAGGAACAGGGGCACCGCGATGCTCACCAGCACCGACGGGTTCAGCGTGGGCGGCGTCAGCAGGGCGCTGGGGCGCAGGGCGGCGCCGGACAGGCCGCCGCCCGGGCCGTGCACCGCGATGGCGATCACCGCGGCGGCCAGGGCGCCCGGGACGGCCCACTGGCGGGCCAGCCTGAACAGCACCGCCCAGACCAGGATGACCGGGGTGGCCAGCAGCGGCAGCTCGACCACGGCCCGCACCGGGGCGGTGCACAGGCTCAGGATCACGCCGGCGAGCATGGCGCCGGCGATCGGGCGGGGGATGGCGGCGATGGCCCGAGCCAGCCAGGGGACCAGGCCGGCGAGGACCATCAGGGCGGCGGCGATCAGGAACGCGCCGACGGCCGCGGGGAAGCCGCCCTGGACCGGGCCGGTGGCGACGAGCAGGGCGGCGCCGGGGGTGCTCCAGGCGATCGAGATCGGCATGCGGTACCGCAGCCCGAGCCCGATCGCCGTGGCCGCGATGGCCAGGCAGAGCGCGAGCAGGCCCGACGCCGCCTGGGCCGGGGTGGCGCCGACGGCGCGCAGGCCGGCCAGCACGACGGTGAAGGAGCTTGCGTAGCCGACGACCGCGCTGACGAGGCCGGCCAGGATCGGGGGGAGCAGCCCGCGGTGCCGCATGTGTGCCCCTTCGACGATCGTTCCGTAAACGGAACGCCACAATAATCCCGTGGAGCCTGTCGGGACAAGCCGCGCCGATCCGGCGGTGGGCGAGCGGCTGCGCGCGCTGCGGGAGGCGCGCGGCGTGTCGTTGTCGGCCCTGGCGCGGTCGGCCGGCATCGGCAAGGCCACGCTGTCCGGGCTGGAGCACGGGACCCGCAACCCCACGCTGGAGACCCTGTACGCGGTGGCGGGAGCGCTCGGGGTACCGCTGACAGCTCTCGTCCTTGCCCCCGGGGATCCGCCGGGGGCCGCCGTGGACGTGCGCGGCGCCGCGGTCACGGCGACGCTGCTCGAGGTCTTCGAGGAGGCGGGCGCGACGTTCGAGCTCTTCTGGATGCGGGTACGGCCCGGGGTCGTCCAGCACTCACCGCCGCACGCGCCCGGGGTGACCGAGCACGTCACCGTGCACCAAGGCGTGCTGCGGGCCGGGCCCGGACCCGCGCCGCTCGTCGCGCGGGCGGGGGAGCACATCCGCTTCGAGGCCGACGTGCCCCACGTGTACAGCACCGTCGGACCCGGCGAAGTGGTGGCGAACCTGCTGATCCGCTCGCCGCGTTAGCTCAGCCGCCTGGCCGGGATGACCTTCGCCGGCTCAGGCCTGCTGGTCTGCTCGCCGCGTTAGCCCAACCGCGCCCAGGCGCTGGCCGGGCCGGCCAGGGCGGCGATGACCTTCGCCAGCTCGGGCGGCTCGAGGCGGTCGGGCAGCGCCGGCAGGTCGTCCGGCCCGACCCAGGCGTGGTCGTGCAGGTTCTCCTGCTCGTCCGGCAGCAGCCCGGTGCGCACCAGCACGGGCCGGTCCTCGGCGAAGCGGGCGAGGAAGAACTGCTCGACGCCGACGTACCGGGCGCCGTTCCACCGCTGGTCGCGCGCCACGTCGACGGCGCCCGCGCGCACCGCCGCCGGATCGAGCCCGGTCTCCTCGACGAGCTCGCGCCGCGCCGCGTCGAGGGGCGTCTCGCCGGGGTCGATGCCGCCGCCGGGCGGCTCCCACAGCCACGAGCCGTCGGCCGGGTCCCGCCAGTGCAGCAGCAGCACGCGCTGCGCGGCGTCGAGACAGACGACCCGCGCGGCCGGTCGGATCCTGGTCTCCACGGTACCGACCATAGCGGGTAGGCTGCCCCCAAGTGACGCTCGTGTTGAAGCTGCTGCTCGCGCCGCTGCTCGTCGCCGGCTCGTCGCTCGCCGGTCGGCGCTGGGGCGCCCAGGTCGCCGGGGTCCTCGTCGCTCTGCCCATCGTCGCCGGCCCGATCCTGCTCATCGCCTGCCTCGAGCACGGCCCGGCGTTCGGCGCGCGGGCCGCCGCCTCCGCCCTGCTCGGCCTGGTATCCCTCGCGCTCTTCGCGTGCCGACTGGCCGGGTGCTGCGCGCCACGACGTATCGGCCCGGTCACCGCCTGAGCGCCCACCCGACAGGCCGGGTGCTGCGTGCTACGACGTATCGGGTGGGCGGCGGGCCATGTTTCCCGGTCCGTGGTCGGATAAACCGATCATTTGCCGCGTATGCCGTCATATCCTGTGGCCAGCGTCGTTGATCAACCGGGCGGGGTGGCGCGGATGCAGGATCAGCTCATCTTCGGTGTGGGCCGGTTGTTGTGCGCGTTGCCGCTCGCGGCCGTCGTCGAGACCGTCCGGCCGCTGCCGGTCCAGCCGCTGGCCGGCGGTGAGGGGGCGCTGCTGGGCGTGGCCGTGATCCGCGGCGGCGCGGTGCCGGTCCTGGACACCGCGCGGCTGCTGGGCGACCCGGGCGCCGAGCCGACCAGGTTCGTGACGGCCACGAGCCCCCGCGGCACGATCGCGTTCGCCACGGGCGACGTGATCGGCGTGCGGGCCATCGCCCCGGCGCAGGAGCCACCGCCCGGCGGCGCCGGCCGCCTGGTCGCCGCGGTCGGCGTGCTCGACGGCCGCCCCCTGTTGTTCCTGCGCCCCGAGGCCGCCCTGGAGTGCGCCGCCGCGACGTCCGGTACCGCCTGGCGGACGGGCGAGCAACCGCGGCCGAGGGACGACCGCCCCGAGGCCGCCCCGGAGTGCGCCGCCGTGAGGTCCGGTACCGGTCGGCGGCCGGGCGAGGAACCGTGGCCGAGGGGAGACGACGATATGTCCGAAGTATCGCGGCCGGCCGGCGCCCGAGCCGGTGCTACGGGCGGAAGCGGAGACGTCGATGGCGCGTGAAGCGAGCGGGGTCGCGCGGCTGAGGCGGCTGCTCGCCGAGCGCCTCGGCATGGCGTTCGACGACAAGAAGGACACGCTGCTCGCCGAGATCCTGCAGCAGCGGGCCACCCAGCACGGCCTCACCGACCGCGGCTACCTCGACCGCCTCGCCACCGCCTGGACGGCCGAGCTGTCCATCCTCGCCGAGGCGCTGACCATCAACGAGACGTACTTCTTCCGCAACATCGAGCAGTTCCGCGCGCTCGGCGCGGTCGCGCTGCCCGAGCGGGTCCGGGTCCGCGGGCCGCGCGGCCGGCTCGACATGCTGTCCGTCGGCTGCTCCACCGGCGAGGAGGCGTACACGCTGGCGATGGTCGCGGCCGAGCGGCTGCCCGACTTGCTCGACGCCGGCATCGTCGGGCTCGACGTCAACCGGGTGGCGCTGCGCAAGGCGATGGCCGGGCGGTACTCCCCGTGGTCGCTGCGCGAGGCACCCGAGCCGGCCCGGCTGCGCTGGTTCAAGCAGGTGCCCGAGGGGGTCGAGGTCGACGCGCGGATCCGCGGCCGGGTGCGGTTCGTGGAGCACAACGTGGCCAGGGACGACCCGGTGCTGTTCGCGCCCGGGACGTACGACGTCGTGTTCTGCCGGAACCTGCTCATGTATCTCACGCCGGAGACGGCCCGGGCGGTGCTCGAGCGGATCACCCGGGCGCTGGCGCCGGGCGGGTTCCTGTTCCTCGGGCACACCGACACGCTCGGCGGCCGCCCGCAGGGGCTGGACGTGCACCACTCCCACGGGGCGTTCTACTACAAGCGGACCCAGGACTCGCCGCGGGTGGCCGAGCCGCCTCCCGCGCCGGTGGTGCGGCCGCGGCCCCGGGAGCGGGTGCTGCGGCTGGTGGCCGAGGAGCGGTTCGGCGAGGCGCTGCAGGAGCTCGAGGCGATCACCGGGGCCGAGGCCGACCGGCCCGACATGTGGCTGGTGCGCGGCTGCGTGCTGGCCCATCTCGGCCAGACCGGGCGCGCCGCGCAGCTGTGCCGGCGGCTGCTGGAGCGCGACGCGCTGTACGCCGACGCCCATCAGCTGCTGGCCGACTGCTTCGAGGGCGACGACAACCACGCCGCGGCCCAGCAGCACCACCGCATCGCCGCGCAGCTCGACCCGCGGTTCGCGATGCCGCGGATGCGCCTCGGCCTGCTGGCCCGGCGGCTCGGCGACCGGCGCCACGCCGAGCTGGAGCTGGACCGGGCGGTGCAGCTGCTGCGGGAGGAGACCGGCGAGCGGATCGCGCTGTTCGGCGGCGGCTTCGGGCGCAGCGCCCTCATCGCGCTGTGCCGGGCGGAACTGGCGGCCGTCTCGTGACCGCCACCGCGGACACCGGCGCGCAGCACCGGGCCGGCGACATGCACCGGCGGCTGGCCCGGCTGCGCGAGGACTTCGACCGCTCGTTCGCCGACCCGCCCCGCCAGGAGGTGGCCGGGCACGACGACCTGCTGGCCATCCGGGCCGGCGGGGTGCGCTATGCGCTGCGGCTCACCCAGGCCGCCGGGCTGTTCCCGGACCGGCCGGTGACCCGCCTGCCCGGCCCGCTGCCGGCGCTGCTCGGCGTCGCGGGCTTCCGCGGGGCCATCGTGCCCGTGTACGAGCTGGCCGCCGTGCTGGGCACCTGGAGTACCCCCGCGATCCCCGATGACGCCGGGAACACCCCGCGCTGGCTCGTGCTGGCCGCCGGCACCCCGCCGGTCGCGCTGGCCTTCGAGCGCCTCGACGGGCACCTGCGGATGCCCCGCGACGCGCTCGTCGAGGAGGCCGCCGGGCACGGGCCGCAGGGCTGCCTGCGCGGCATCGTGCCGCTGCCCGACGGCGCCCGCCCCATCGTCGACGTGGCGGCCGTGCGGGCGGCTGTCCAGGCCGCGGTCGGGCGGTTCGCCCCGCCGCACGCCCGCGAAGACCCCTAGGACCGGACAATCAGGACGGAACAGATCGAACCATGGCAGGACAGTGGACGTTCGGGCGGCGGCTCGGCATCGGCTTCTCGGTCACGGCGCTGCTCACCCTCATCACCGGCGGGCTCGCGGTGTGGGCGCTGAGCAGGGTGGTGGACGGCAAGGACGCCGTCATCGACATCGGCGTGAAGGGCCTCGTCGCCGCCGGGGAGCTGCGCGTCGACGTGGAGGCCAAGAGCAGCGCCGCGCGGGCGTACCTGCTCACCGGCGACCGGCGCTACGCCCAGCAGGTCACCTCCGCCCGGCAGGGGTTCAGCGACGCGGCCGGCCAGATCCGTGACCAGCTCGCCACCGCCGGGGAGCGCGACCTGCTCGACCAGGCGGTGGCCGGCGAGCAGCGGCACCAGAACGCGCTGCAGGCCGTCATCGACCAGCGGATGCAGCCCGGGGCCGACCTGGAGAAGATCAGCGCGGTCTTCGAGAGCACCGTGGCCCCGCTGCGCGAGGCGCTCGACAAGCAGATCACCGCGCTCACCACGCTGCTCGACCGCGACCTGCGGGCCAAGCAGCGCGACGCCTCGACGGTGGCCGGCGTGGCCATCGGCGTCGTCGTCGGCATCACGGTGCTCGGCATCGCCTTCATGGTCGTCATCGGGCTGATGCTCAGCCGGGCCCTGACCCGGCAGGTGGCCGGCACCGTGGGGCACATCCGCAGCTCCTCGGCCGAGCTGGAGGTGGCCGCCGGGCAGCAGGCCACCGGGGCCCAGGAGCAGGCCACGGCGATGAGCGAGATCACCACCACGATCGAGGAGCTGCTCATCACCTCCCGGCAGATCTCCGACGGCGCCCAGCGGGTGGCGACGATCGCCTCGGAGACGGCGTCGGCGGCCGGCTCCGGCGACTCCACCATCGAGGAGGCCCGCGCCTCGATCGCCGCGATCCGCCGCCAGGTCGACCTCATCGTGCAGCACATGCTGGAGCTCGGCCAGCGCTCGCAGCAGATCGGCGGGGTGGTCGACCTCGTCTCGGAGCTGGCCGAGCAGACCAACATCCTGGCCATCAACGCCACCATCGAGGCCTCCGGGGCCGGGGAGTGGGGGCGGCGCTTCGCGGTCGTGGCCGACGAGATCCGCAAGCTGGCCGACCGTACCGCGGGCTCGGCCAAGGAGATCCGGGCGCTGATCGAGGACGTGCGCGGCGCGGTGAACACCACCGTGATGGCCACCGAGACCGGCGCCAAGGCGGTCGACGCCGGCACCCGGCAGTTCAACGCGGTGACCGCCTCGTTCCAGCAGATCGCCGACCTGGTCGCGACCACCACCGAGTCGGCCCGCGAGATCGAGCTGTCCACCAAGCAGCAGACCACGGCGGTCGAGCAGGTCAACGTGGCGGTCAACGACACCGCCCGGGTGACCCGGGAGAGCGAGAGCAGCGCGGTGCAGACCCGCCAGACCGCCGCCCACCTCACCGGCCTGTCCTCGTCGCTGCTGCGGCTGGTCAGCGCGGACAGCCGCACATGACGCAGGCCAGGGACCCGCTGCGGTACTTCCGGATCGAGGCCCGCGAGCTCGTCGAGCAGCTCTGCCAGGGGGTGCTCGACCTGACCGGCGACGCCGAGGCGGAGGCGGTGGCGCGGCTGCTGCGGCACGCGCACACCCTCAAGGGCGCCGCCCGGGTGGTGCGCCAGGCCCGGCTCGCCGACCTCACGCACGCGCTGGAAGAGATCCTGGTGCCGTACCGCGACGGCGCCGAGCCGGTGCCGTCGCACGTCGTGGCCGACCTGGTGCGCCGCACGGACGAGATGTCCGCGATGGTGGCCGGGCTGGACACACCGCCGCCAGCACCGGAGCCGGTGGAACCGGCGGCACCGGAGCCGGGGGAAGAGGAGCCGGGGGAAAAGGAGGCGGAGCCGGAACGCGGGGCCGGGGCCGACGTCGACGAGTTGCTCGAGGCGGTGGACGAGGCGCACGCCCGGTTCGCCCCGCTGCGCCACCAAACGGCCACGGTCGAGCGGGCCCGGCGCACCGCCGAGAACCTCGCCGAGCAGCTGCGCGCCGGCGGCACCGCCGAGCGCGGGGCCGCCCTGGCCGGCACGCTCGCCGCCGACCTCACCGCGCTCGGCCGGCGGCTCACCGAGACCGTCGAGCAGGTGGAGCGGGAGCTCGACGACATCCGCGGCCGGGCCGAGCGGCTGCGGCTCGTCCCCGCGGCGACCGTCCTCACCGCGCTGCACCGGGCCGTGTACGACGTGGCCGGCGCCGAGGGCAAGGCGGTGCGCTTCGACAGCCACGGCGGCGAGCTGCGCCTCGACCCGCACGTGCTCACCCAGGCCGGCAACGCCCTGCTGCACGTGGTGCGCAACGCGGTCAGCCACGGCGTGGAGCCCGAGGCCGAGCGCATCGCCGCCGGCAAGCCCGCGCAGGGCCGGGTCAGCGTCGACGTGCGCCGCCGCGGCCGGTTCGCCGCGTTCCGCTGCCGCGACGACGGGCGCGGCTTCGACCTCGAGGCGGTGCGCCGCCAGGCCGAGCGGCGCGGGCTGGTGACCTCCGGGGCCGAGGCCGACGTCCGCGAGCTCATGCGCCTGCTCATGCAGGGCGGCATCTCCACCTCCGAGCGGGTCACCGGCGTCTCCGGTCGCGGCATCGGGCTCGACGCCGTGCGCGACGTCGCCGAGCGGCTCGGCGGCGACGTGCGGGTGCGCACCGAGCCGGGCCGCGGTACCGAGGTGGAGCTGATCGTGCCGCTGGCCCTGGTGTCGCTGTCCGGGCTGGTGCTGCAGGCCGGCGGGGTGCTCGCCGCGCTGCCGCTGGACACCGTGCGCACCTGCGTGCTGATGGGCGGCGTCGAGGCCGAGGCGGCCGCCGCGGGTGGCGCGCTGGCCCACGACGGGCGGGTGCTGCCGTTCCTGCCGCTGCACCGGGTGCTCGCCGGGACCGCTCCCGCGGCCGGCGGGCGCGGCGTCGCGGTGATCCTGACGGCCGGCGACGGGGCGATCGCGGTCGGCGCCGACCGCCTCCTGGGCACCTCGACGCTGGTGGTGCGGCCGCTGCCGGAGCTCGCACCGGCCGCCGCGGTCGTCGGCGGGGTCTCCATGGACGCCGAGGGCAACCCGCGGGTCGTGCTCGACCCGGTGGGCCTGGCCGCCGCCGTGAGCGCGCCGGCCGCCGCCCCCGCGGGCGCCGCGGTGGAGCAGGACGGTCCGGCCGCGGCCGCCGCGATGCTGCCGATCCTGGTGGTCGACGACTCCCTCACCACCCGCATGCTCGAGCGCAGCATCCTGGAGTCCGCCGGGTACCGCGTCGACCTCGCCGCCTCCGCCGAGGAGGCGCTGGAGCGGATTCGCCACCGCCGGTACGCGCTGTTCCTCGTCGACGTCGACATGCCCGGCATGAACGGCTTCGGGTTCGTCGAGCAGACCCGCAACGACCCGGTCCAGCGGGAGGTGCCCGCGATCCTCGTGACCTCCCGGTCCTCGGCCGAGGACCGGGCGCGGGGCCTTGCCGCCGGGGCCGCGGCCTACATCGTCAAGAGCGAGTTCGACCAGGAGGAGCTGCTCGCCCACATCCGCGACCTGGCCGGTGCGCCGGCATGATCCGGGTGCTCATCGTCGAGGATTCCGCCACGGTACGGCAGTGCCTGCGCGAGGCGCTGACGCCCGAGTCCGGGTTCGCCGTCGTCGGCGAGGCCACCGACGGCGCCAGCGCGGTGGAGCTGTGCCGCCGCCTGCGCCCCGACGTCATCACCATGGACGTGCAACTGCCGAAGATGTCCGGCCTGGCCGCCACCGAGCAGATCATGGCGGTCGCCCCGACGCCGATCCTGGTGGTGTGCTCGGCCGACCGGCGCGAGCTGTTCAACACCTACGACGCGCTGGCCGCCGGGGCCGTGGACGTGCTGGAGAAGCCGCGCGGCGACAACTCCGACGACACCTGGCCGCGCCGGCTGCGCACCGCGGTCAAGGTGGTCTCGCGGATCCGGGTGGTGACCCGCCGGCTGCCCACCCCGCCCGCGCCGCCGCCCGCCGTGCCCGCCGCGATCCCGGCGGGGGTGCGCGCGATCGCCATCGGCGCCTCCACCGGCGGCCCCGGCGCGATCGTGCGGCTGCTGAAGGCGGTGCCCGCCGGGTTTGCGATCCCGCTGCTGTACGTCCAGCACCTCGCGGTCAACGAGTCGTTCGCGCAGGTGTTCACCGGCTGGCTGGCCGAGCAGACCGGGCACGCCGTCGGCTACGCCCGCGGCGGCGAGGCGCTGTCCTCGCTGGGCGGCCGGGTCACCATGGCCCCGCCGGACCTGCACCTGCTGGTGCGCAACGGCCACCTGCACGTCAGCTCGGCCGCGCCGGTGCACTCCTGCCGGCCCGCGGTCGACACGCTGTTCCACTCGGCCGCCACGGAGCTCGGCCGGCAGGCGGTCGGCTGCCTGCTCACCGGGATGGGCCGCGACGGCGCCGCCGGGTTGCTGGCGATGCGCCGGGCCGGCGCGGCGACCTACGCCCAGGACGCCGCCAGCAGCGTCGTCTACGGGATGCCCAGCGAGGCCGTCACCCTCGGCGCGGTCGCCGCGAGCCTGCCGCCGGAGGAGATCGGGGCCCGCCTGGCCGCGCTCGGCTCGCGCGGCGACGAGGAGCGGGGGATGGCGTGGCGAACACGGTTCTGATCGTCGACGACAGTCTCACCGTCCGGATGGACCTGCACGAGGCGTTCGAGGGGGACGGCTTCGGCACCGTGCTGTGCGCCGGCGGCGCCGAGGCCGTCGCGATGCTGGACGCCGAGCGCTTCGACGTGGCCGTGTTCGACGTGCGCCTGCCCGACGGCAACGGCGTCGAGCTGCTGCGCCGGCTGCGCGGCGACCCCCGCCACGGCGCGACGGTGGTGCTGCTGCTGTCCAGCGCGGCCGAGGTCCACGACCGGCTGCGTGGCCTGCGCACCGGGGCCGACGGCTACGTCGGCAAGCCCTACGACGCGCCGGTCGTCGTCGCCCGGGCCCGCGAGCTGATGCGCCGCGGCCCGTCCGCCGTGCCGCGCCGGCACGTGCTGGTCATCGACGACAGCCGCACCTTCCGCGAGATGCTGCGCCAGACCCTCGAGCACGCCGGCTACGACGTGACCACGTCGGCCAGCGGGGAGGAGGGGCTGCGCGTCGCCGCCGCCCGCCCGCCCGACGCGATGATCGTCGACGGCGTGCTGCCCGGCATCGACGGCGCCACGGTGATCCGCCGGGTCCGGCTGGACGCCGCCCTGCGCAACGTGCCCTGCCTGCTGCTCACCGCGGCCGACGACTACGCCACCGAGCTGCAGATCCTCGACGCCGGCGCGGACGCGTTCGTGCGCAAGCAGGAGAACCTCGCCGTGGTGCTGGCCAAGCTCAACGCCGTGCTGCGCAAGGGCGCCACCGCGCTGCCGCTGCCCGGCGCCGGGACCGCCCGCCCGGCGCGGGTGCTGCTCGTCGACGCCGACGCCGGCTACGTGGACCGGATGACGCCGCTCATGCACGAGGACGGCTACGAGGCGACCGTGGCCCGCTGCGCCGACGACGCGCTCGCCGTGCTCGCGGTCGAGCCGGCCGACTGTACCGTGATCGACCTGCACCTGCCGGAGATCGACGGGCGCGAGCTGTGCGACCGGATCCGGGCCGTGCCCGGCCTGCGCGACATGCCGGTCATCATCGTCGGCCACGACGACGTGCTGCTGGAGTGCCTCGCCGCCGGCGCGGACGACTACGTGCGCCGCGGCGACGGCACCGGCACCCTGCGCGCCCACGTCCGCGCCCACGTGCGCCGCCAGCACCTGCACGAGCAGAACCGGCGCATCCGCGACGAGCTGGTGCGCCGGGAGATGGAGGCCGCCGAGGAGCGCGCCGCCCGCCGCTTCGCCGAGGCCCGCGCCCAGCTGGTGGAGGAGCTGGAGTGGCGCAACCGGGAGCTGGAGGCGTTCAGCGGCTCGGTCTCGCACGACCTGCGCTCGCCGCTGCAGACCATCCTGAGCTACAGCGAGCTGCTGGCCGAGGACGCCGACCCGGCCACGGCCCAGCACCTCGACCGCATCCACGGCGCCGGCCTGCGCATGAAGGCCCTCATCGACGCCCTGCTGCAGCTGGCCCGGGCCAACCGCGGCCAGATCCAGCGCAGCACGGTCGACCTGACCGCGCTGGCCGAGGACGTCGTCGACGAGCTGCGCGCCCGCGACCCCGGGCGCGAGGTGCGGGTCACCGTGACCCCGCAGCTGACGGCCGAGTGCGACGGCGACCTGGTCCGGGCGGTGTACGCCAACCTCGTCGGCAACGCCTGGAAGTTCACCACCAGGACCGTCGAGCCGGCCATCGACATCGGCGGCGACGGCGCGACGTTCTTCATCCGCGACAACGGGGCGGGCTTCCCGGCCGAGAAGGCCGACCAGCTGTTCCGCCCGTTCGGCCGGCTCCACGACGCCGCCGAGTTCCCCGGCACCGGCATCGGCCTGACCACCGTGCAGCGCATCGTTGACCGCCACGGCGGGCAGGTCTGGGCCAGCAGCGAGCCCGGCCGCGGCGCCACCTTCTCCTTCACGCTGTCCACCCCGAACGTGTCCGACGGCGGCTGACCACCCGGCCGGGCATGGAGTGCATGCGGGGGACTTCGGGGCGCCCTCGTTGCTGACAGTGCTGCGGTTCGTGGCCGGCGCAGGGCTCAGAGCGCCAGGGCGGTGAGGTCGCCGCGGGCGCCCACGCCGAGCTTCGGGTACGCCTTGTACAGGTGATAGGCGACCGTCTTCGGGCTCAGGAACAGCTGCGCGGCGATGTCCTTGTTGGACAGTCCCCGCGCGGCCAGCCGGGCGATCTGCAGCTCCTGCGGGGTGAGCCGGGCCCCGGCCGGCTCGGCCCGCCGCGAGGGCTCCGCGGCCGGCAACCCGGTGGCGGTCAGCTCGGCGCGGGTGCGGGCCGCCCAGGGCCGGGCGCCGAGGCGCTCGAAGCTCTCGAGGGCCTGCTGCAGGACGCGCCGGGCGTCGGCCTTGCGCCGGGCGCGGCGCAGCCACTCGCCGTAGAGCAGCTCGGTGCGGGCCCGCTCGAACGGCCGCGCGGGGAGCGCGAGCGACCGGCCGAACTCGTGCTCGTCGCCG
>NZ_JBFAZW010000168.1:0-16676 GCF_040682015.1 Dactylosporangium sp. NPDC051485 | reverse complement strand
GCTCGGCACCTACCCGGGCCAGACCTGCCCCGGCTACCGGCTCGGCGGCGACCTCGCCCGCTTCCAGCCCGCGGTGCTGCAGCGGCTCCTCGCCGGCACCGGCTGCAGCCACACCCGGCACAGCCCGGTCTTCACCGCCATCGAGCACGGCCAGACCTGGCTGATCGACACCTTCGGCGACCGGACCCCGGTCACCGACGACGGCACCGGCTGGTCGCGCGTCGCGCACCCGGCCCTGCCCTGGACCGCGGCCCCGATCACCCACGCCGGACCCGAGCCGGTCTTCGAACCGCACGGCCCCGACGGCGACCGCATCCGGTGCAGCGTCTGCGGCGCCGTGGAGGAGATCGCCTACCGCGAACTGCTGTGGCCGTCCGGCGCTCGCGTCGACGTCACCCGGACCTGCAGCGTCTGCCGCTCCTCGGAGGGCCCCGAACCGGTCCTCGACTGGCACCGGCAGCCGTGGCCACCAGCTCCGGAACACACCCACACGCAGGAGTCCCAGCGGTGATCGACGATGACTACACCCTCGACGAAGGCACCGAGATGCCCGCGGCGTGGTGGCGGCTCGACGGCCGGATCCCACTCACCGTCCGCGAACTCCGCAGCCGCATCCCCGGCCTGCCGCTGCTCGCCTACGGCCCCGAGTTCTCCGGCACCGTGCTGTCGACCTACGGGCCCCGCTACCTCGACCTCGGCCACTTCACCACCTGGAACGCCTACCGGCCCGACGCGACGCCCACCCACCGCAGCGCGTTCGACGCGCTGCAGGCGGCACACCCGGACACGTTCAGCACCGTCATCGGCCACCAACTCCTGCACATGGTCCGTCGCGACGGACCGAACACGGTCTGGCTGGCGCTGCGACTGACCCGGCTCACCGACCCGATCGCCGACACCATCGCGCAGGTCCACGACCGCACCTGCCCCACCCGCCACCACCTCTGGATCGACATCACCCACTGACCAATCCGACCCAGCGCCAGCACACGCCCCCGACCACCCGGCGACACCCGCACCGGTCACACCGACAGACGCGTCCCGGGACCGCAGCACCTCCGTCACCACACCGAGAGGAACAGCCACCGATGCACGACCCCGACGACGACTACGGCCACGAACAGCTCCTGCTGGACCTCGTCACCGCCCTACTGGACGGCGACGCCCTCGAGCAGCTGTGCACCGACGCGGGCCTGCCCGTGCTCATCGAGCGTGACGGCACCCCGATCACGCTCACCGCCCACACCTACCGCGACGCGGGCGTCCTCACCCTCGACCGCGGCATCTACCTCGAACTGTCCGACGGCAGCGCCTTCGGCCTCACCCTCACCGTTTCCCGTCGCCCCGCCATCGACGTCGACCTGCGCCACTGACCCGACGGCACTACTACCGCGCCGGTAACCCATCGGCGCAGCCACCACCCGAACCACCAGCTTGACCGGCCGCCGGACACCATCCGACCTGCTCCAAAGGGTCCGCACGGCCGCATGTCGGTACCACCGCCGTACGCCCATCGCGCGTACCGGCCCTCCTTCCCGCACGACGCGGTATCACCATCCGCTGCCGCGCGTCCCGGGAAGGGCCGCGCGGCAGCCTGCCTCGGAACACGGCGACAACGCATGCACCTCGTCACACCCTCCGGCGTCCGATCGACTGCGCGTACCCGATCGGTCGGGCCGCAGCGCGGGCGCTCACCGGACACTGACGCGCCGCACGGTCACCTCCTGACCATCGCAGGCATCGCCAGCGGCACGACCAACACCGGCATCGGCGACGAGGCAGAACGGGTAGCCAGCGGCCTCAAGTTGGACCGCCGGCGTAGGACGACTTGACCGCCGTGGAAAGGCAAGCGTCGATCTCGGGCGTCGCCGTCCGGTCCTGACGTGACAACCCTCAGGCCAGCAGGACCGGCCGGCGACACCAGGGGCCGCGTCGTGCCAACGACCGCTGACCGCGACACGGCGCGGCAACCCCGGAACCGATCACCGGGCGAGGCCTTGGCCTGCCGACCCTCCCGCAGCCGCCATGCCAGACAGCACCCGCTCCAGGGCCACGCCACCCAACCCGACCCAGACCCGGATGTGACAGCCCCCTAGCTGTCAGCGCTGCCACGACCCGCGGAGCACCAGCTCCACGCGCCGCACCGAGCGGCACGACCAACCGACAAGGAGATCCACCATGACCACCACCGGTGCCAGTCCTGACCGGCACACCGAACCACACGGCATCGACACCACCGATACCGTGCCGGAACCGGCCGACGACACCCTCGCCTACCCCATCTCCCCGGACTACGTGAAGTCCTGGACCCCCGTCCGGGCGCTGTGCGAGCTCATCGCCAACGCCCTCGACGAGGACCCCACCGCGCGCGTGGCGTGGGCCGACGGGGTCCTCACCATCGCCGACGACGGCCCCGGTATCCCCGAGGAGGGCATGATCCTCGGGCACTCCGACAAGACCGCGCAGCAGATCGGCCAGTTCGGCGAGGGCAAGAAACTCGCCTGCCTGGTCCTGGCCCGCAGCCCCGAGATCGGCGAGGTGCTGTGCGAAACAGTCGGCTACAAATTCACGCCCACCGTCGAGCGGCGCCGGCTGCTCGCCGGCATGATCCCGTCCCGATCCGGGCGGGGCGCGGAGGTCCTCGTCTACCACCTGTACCGCAACGACCGCGCCCGCGGCACCGTCTTCACCGTCGAATGCCCGCAGCAGTTGGCGGACGAGGCGATCGGACGGTTCCGGGCGTTGAGCGAACCCGGCTACAGCCCGCCCGCAGCGCCGGGCGCCTGTGTGCTCGTCGGCGAGCCGGGCCGGGTCTGGATCGGCGGCGTCCTGGTGTCCACCATGACCGGCCTGCTCGCCTCCTACGACCTGCCGCTGGATGACAAGCATCTGCAGAACCGCGACCGGACCGTCATCGAAGCCGGCGCGCTGCGCGACGCCGTCCGCACGATCCTCGCCGCCAGCGACGACCCGCAGGTCATCGCACGGTTCGCCGGTCACGCCCTCGACGGCGGGAAGTTCCGTGATCCGGAGCAGTTCTTCACCGGCGTCGATGCCCCACGGCCCCGCGCCGCGTGGCGGACGTGGGGACGCGCCAACCTGCCGGCCAACGCGTTCTACGCCGGACGCCGCCAGGAGGAGGCGGTGCTGGACCTGCAGGACATGGACTACACCCGCGTGACGGCCGGCGGCCTGTCGGACTACCACGAGCAAGCCCTGATGACGCTGCTCGGCGTGGAGGTCGCCAGGGTCCGCCAGCAGCGGCACTACGAACGCAACCACGACAAGACCACCTGGGTCCCGGACCGGGACCTCAACCCAGCCGAACGCGACCTGCTGACCGACGCCAAGACGCTGCTGTGCCGGCTGATCGGGCCGTTCGCCCTTGACCGGGTCCGCGTCTACATCGACAGCGAGGAGTCCCCGTGCGCGGACGGGTTCTACACCCCGCGCAACGGTGACGTCGCGGTTCACCGTGACGTCCTCACCGACCGGGGGCGGACCCTGGCGGTGCTGTTCCACGAGGCGGCGCACCGGGTCCGGCACCGCGGCGGCGGCCGGTGGATGCCGAGCCAGGACTACAGCGACCGCAGCCGCGGCTTCGAACTCATGCTCACCGAGTTCGGTGGGCTGCTGCTCGGCCTCCTGGCGGACCTCGCCGACGGCGGCACCCTGCCGACGCCGACCATGCCACCGCCGACGCCAGCCGCCCGGCGGGTGCGTCTGAACTCGGCGGATGACCCGGCGGTGCCGGTCACCCGGCGGGAGTTGGCGCACCTGCTCACCGACGGGCTCCCGCACGCGCTGACGGCCGGCGGGTTCCGCGACGAGCGTGACCTGGTCGCCTCCACCGCGGTCCGCACCGTGTACTGGAACCTGCTCATCCGGCCGAGACCGGCCGGGTTCCGCCGCGCCCAAGGCGTCAGCACCGCCTGGGACTACGAGAAGGTCGCGCTGCTGGCCGAGGCGGTCGGCGTCCACCCGCCGGTGGTGTGGCTGGCGTCCAACCTGTGCGAAGGGCCGCTGCACGGCCGCCGCCGCGACCAGTGGGGCCGGCCCGGCCGGTGGGTGAAGCAGGTCCGTGACCACGTCGACCGTGCCTGCGCCGACCTGCAGGCGCTCGGCGGTGCCTACGCCGCGCAGATCCCCGCGTTGCGGGCCCTCGCCGCCGGCACGACACCCGCCCCGACGGGCGACGACAGCTGGCAGGCCCCCGCCCGCGAGCTGATCGCCCTGGAACGGCAGCGCCTGCACCTCGACCGCGATGAGCAGACCGACTGACCGTCCCCAGCCAGCCACCGCACCACCACACCGCGACCGCGCGGTCCAGGTGCCGACCGTCACGGCCGAAGCCGCCGCGGCAGCAGCGCCCGTAGGACCGGGCCACCGCACGGCCTGCGATCCCGAGTTTCACCTCTCACCTGTGCCGCGGATCTGCGGCCCGGGTGCTCCGCCATGTCCCGCGCCGGCTCGCCCGGCGCGGGGCGCCCGATCCCAACCCGTCCCCGGCCGCCGAACCACGGCCGGCCATGCACATGGAGGACCTGATGCAGTACGAACCCGGCCAGCGCGTCGCGCTGGTCCACACCAGCGACCCGCACACCGAGCTGCGTCCCGGCGACGAGGGCACCGTCCGCCGCTACGACGCTGGCCAGCGCCGCGTCGACGTCACCTGGGACAGCGGTTCAAACCTGTCCATGCTGCTCGACAGCGGCGACGCCATCACCCCGATCCTGGCCGGTCCTTGGGACGCTGCCAGCCCTGCGGAATGGGTCGGCCCCGCCGGTGGCGTCGCCTGGGCGGAGCTGCTCGACGCCCTGCGGATCGTCGGCACCACCGACGGGACCACCGCCGCCGAACGGTGGCTGCAGGACACGATCGGCGGACGCGCCAGCGGCGACACCGCAGCGACGGCTCGGCGCATCCTCGAGGGGATCGACGACGAGGACCCCGCCGTCCTGGACATCCTTCCCTCCCCCGTGCAGGACTGGGCCAGCGGCGTCACCGTACCGCGGCCCGCGACGGTGTCCGCCGCCGTCGGTTCCGATCACGCGGCGTCGCTGCTCACCGGTGAGCAGTGGCAGCAGGCCGAGGATGCCTACCGCGACGGCTACACCACTTCGGTCACCGACACCATCGCCGCCGCGTGCCGACGCCGGCTGCACCCGACCGGCGATGACCGGGACCTGTCGCACCTGCACCCGGACCACGTCACCTTCGGCAGCGTCGGGGTGTTCTCCGGCGACTGGGATCTTCCACCGCCCGCGGCTGCAGCAGGCCCGACCCGGTGAACCCGCCATCCCGCGCCCCTGCGCTGTGGACATGCCGATGGGCCGGATGGTCGAAGTCGACACCACCCTGGTCACGGCGCAGACCTCGCACCGGCCCGACCCCGCCGCACACCGCCGAGCGGACAGCGTTCGACACCCTCCGCGACGCGCATCCGGACACCTTTTCCACCGTCATCGGCGACGACGGGCCACCGGTGGCTGGCGCTGCGCCTGACCCAGCTCACCGACCCGGTCACCGACACCCCCCTGGCCGTGCACGACCGCACCTTCCCCGCCGGAATCCACCTCCGGGCCGACCTGACCCACTCAACCCGTCCCCGGCCGCGCCGCGCGCCGGCGCCCAACTGGTGCTCGGGCTGGGCCACGGCCGCGCGGCGCCACCACCCGAACCACGGCCACGACCAGAACATCGAAGGAAACCGTGCCATGCGGCACCACCACGATCGGCGCGCTGACGCCGACAACTACGACTCCGTCGACCCGTACACCGCCGACGAACTCAGCTACGAGCAGCTCATCGAAGCGCTCGTCACCCGCCTGCTCGGAGGCGACACGCTCGAGCAGCTCTGCGTCGACGCCGACCTGCCCGTGCTGGTCGACGACACCGGCGAGCCGGTGACCGTCACCGCGCGTACCTACCCCGACGCCGGAGTGCTGACCCTCGACCGCGGCATCTGGTTGGAGATGTCCGACGGCACCGCCTTCGGCCTGACCGTCACCGTCTCCCGCCGCCCCGCGATCGAGGTGCAACTGCGCCACTAGCCCCTATCCACGGACCCCGGACCTGCTGAGCCGCCGCCTGCCCCACCCCGCGTGAGGTGGGCAACCCGTGCCAACAGCAAGGGGTAACCCGTCGGCGCTGAACCGCACGAGCGGCCTGGCCTCCGAGGCAGGCCGAGCTCCCGCTGTTGCACGCACCACCGGGTGTGGTCACCCGCCATCGCTTCCGGCCGACCGGCCGAGGACGGCATGGCGAACACCGCATCCGTCTCCGCTGCGCGGATCCATCCGCCCGCGCATCCGGAGACGGGTGCGCGGGCCTCGTTCTCCTACGAATCGAGGCAGTCCATGACCACACCAACCCCGAGCCCGTCCACGCCGGAACCACCGCCGGCAACGGCCGCCGACGCGGCCGAGGCCGCCGCAGTTCCCGCGGCTGACCCGGGCACTGAGCCGGCAGGAAGCCGGCCCGGCTACCTGTATCCCCTGGTTGCGCTGTACCTGGTCGAGCACCCCGACGAGTTCCACCAACCGGGCGCGATCAAGAACGCCCTCGGTGTCCCGTCGTCCGGTGCGGTGTCCGAGGTGCTCAAGAAGATGACCGCTGCGGGTCACGCCACCCACGAGAGCGGTCCGCACCGGTTCCGGATCACCCAGGCCGGGATCGACGCCGCCGGCACCATGCCGCCCGCCGCGCCCCGCGCCGCCTCCGGCGGCGGAGGTGGGGCAGGCCGGTCCGGGCGGCGCGGGCCGGTCACCCGACCCAACGGCGAGCTGTACTTCCCCCGCAAGCTGGCCGGCGCCGCGGACGTCGACGTGCTGCGCCGGCTGCGGGACAAGCGGATCCCGGTGTTGCTGTACGGGCCGCCCGGCACCGGGAAGACCGCCATGGTCGAGGCGGCGTTCGACGACCTGCTCACGATCACCGGCACCGGCGACACCGTCGTGGAGGACTTCCTCGGCAACTTCGTCCCGCTGCCCGACGGCGGGTACGAGTTCGTGTACGGCCCCCTCGTCCAGGCGATGCGGCAGGGCCGGGCGCTGCTCATCGACGACGCCTCTCTCATCCCGCCGAAAGTCCTCGCCGTGCTGTACCCGGCGATGGACGGCCGCCGCGTCATCCACATCCCCGGCTACCGCAACGAACGCGTCGAAGCCGTCGACGGGTTCTACGTCATCGCCGGGCACAACCCCGGCGTCCACGGCGCCGTGCTCACCGAGGCCCTCGCGTCCCGCTTCGACGTGCACATCGAGGTCACCACCGACTGGGACCTCGCCCGGCACCTCGGCGTCCCCGCCGCGGCGATCACCGCCGCAGTCGCCCTCAACGCCGACGCCGAGGCAGGGAAGGTCACCTGGGCGCCGCAGCTGCGTGAGCTGCTCGGCTTCACCCGGGTCCGGAAGACCCTCGGCCTGCCCACCGCCGTGGCCAACCTCGCCGGCCGCGCCCCGCTCGACGACCGGGCCGCCGTCATCGCCGCCCTGACGGCTGCGTTCGGCACCC
The DNA here is from genome assembly GCF_040682015.1 of Dactylosporangium sp. NPDC051485. NCBI lineage: Bacteria > Bacillati > Actinomycetota > Actinomycetes > Micromonosporales > Micromonosporaceae > Dactylosporangium > Dactylosporangium sp. NPDC051485. The sequence continues at coordinate 9,161 of NZ_JBFAZW010000168.1, read as the reverse complement.
CGGTCACGCCATTGACCCTCGGCACACAGCGCTGACGCGCACCAACAAGAGCCACCATCGAAGGAGGAACCGCGATGCCACATCCCAGCAGCCACCTGCGCCCCGCCGGACTCGCCAAGACCCACCCGGACTGGGCCGAGTGGGACCAGGCCTGGACCCGCGAAGCCGCGAAACTGACCGGCCGCACCGACCTGACCGTCGTCGTCGCCCCCGGCGCCGGCGGCGACGCACCCGCATGCTTCTACCCGCACTTCGCCCGGATCGAGGTCGACGCCACCCACATCGGCGCCCCCGACATCGCCAACCCGCGCCGCGCCGCACACAAGAAGCTCGTCCCGACCGGCTACGGTGCCCTCGTCCACGAAGCCGGCCACGCCGCCCACAGCCTGTGGACGGCACCGCCCGGCACCCCGCCCGTCGTCGCCGACATCGCCATGGTGCTCGAGGAATCGAGGGCCGAAGGCCGCCAACGCGCCCGCCGCCGCGGCGACCGCCGCTGGCTGCGGCACATGGTCAATGTCCTGGTCAACGCAGACGACGCACCGGTCGACGACCCCTGGCACGCCGCCTACGCCGCCGGGCTGCTGCTGGCCCGCGTCGACGCCCGCATCCTCACCGCCAAAGACGTCAAAGCCGTCCGTATCGCGGTCACCGGCATCCTCGGCCGCCAGCGGCTGGCGCAGCTGCGCGAGATCTGGCGGGACGCCCACGCCGTCGCCGACACCGACGCCGACACGATGATCGAGCTGGCGTGGCGGTGGTGCCGGCTGCTCGGCATCGACCCCGCCGCCCAGCCGGCGACCCCGGTCGCGGACGACGGCGAGTTCGCCGGGGCGCTGGCCGCCGCGATCGGTGGGTTCCTCGCCGCGGCGGCCGGGCTCACCCCGGCCGCCTACACCGAGCGGTGCATCGCCGAACGGCACGGCGCACCGGCCGAGTGGACGCTGCGCGACCCGACCGCAGAGGAACGCCAGGCGGCCAACACGCTCGCCGCCCGGCTCCGCGCGGCGCGGACCAGCAGCGTCGAACCTGGTACCCGTCCGTCGGCGATCCCGCCCGGGCGGCTGCGGGCCCGCGCCGCGATCACCGCCGACGCCCAACGCGCCGCCGGGCAGATGCCCACCGCCCAGCCGTGGCAGCAACGCGCCACCCTGCCGCCGCACAAACCGAAGCTGCACCTCGCCGTCCTCGTCGACGTGTCCGGGTCGATGTGGGCGTTCGCCGAACCGATGTCCTCGGCGGCGTGGATCCTCGCCAACGCCGCCCGCCGCACCGACGCCACCGTCACCACCCTCGCCTTCGGCGAAGCGGTAACGCTGCTCGTCCCGCCACACCACAAGCCCGCCCAGGTCCAGCAGATGCAGGCCGACGACAGCTACGAACGGTTCACCGAGGCGGTCAAACTCGCCGACCAGCTGCTCAACCTGCGCCACCGCAGCACCGTCCGGATGCTCGCCGTGGTCTCCGACGGCTGGTTCGTCGAGGGCACCGACGCCGCGCAGCGCCTCATCACCACCCTGCACCGCACCGGATGCGCGGTGCTGTGGCTGCACCCCGAGGACAGCGACGCCTGCCACACCTACACCCACACCACGACGGTCGCCGTCACCAACCCGGTCACGGCGATCGACGTCATCGCCGCCGCCGCCGTCACGGCCCTCACCAAGGCGTGACAGCGACCCACCCGACAGGAGCAGCAACCCTGATGTCAGCAACCGATCCGCGGATCGCGGGCTGGGCCGAGCAGATCCTCACCGCAATCGACGACAGCATCGCCGAAGGCGTCCTGCCCGCCACCGTGCGGTCCTACACCGACCTGCACGACCACTGCGACGCCAACGACTTCCTCATCGACGCCGGCGTCCCGTACGACGGCACCGAAGCCACCATCGAACTCACCGTCGCCATCCAGGACGCCGTCACCGCCGCGCTGCGCGCACCCGACCGACCCTGGTGCACGCACGGCACCTGCCGCTTCCCGGGCCATGACCACACCACCACCCAGGCCGACGACGGCACCGACCTCGACGCCGACGCGGACACCCCGGCACCGATGCGCTGCACCGACTGCGGCCAGCCCGCCCACTACGACACCCGCCTCGGCGACTACCGCCACGACAACCCAGCCGCACCGGACTGCTTCCTCATCCACGCAACCAAGCGCTGACACCGCTGCCACCGCCGGGAATCCGACCCCGCTCGCGGACCTCATCGGCAAGAGCCGGCTGAGTCAGCGATCCGTGAGGACCCGATCCGGCACCGGCGACCTGAACAACCACCACTGCTGATCTGCGCCGCAGCGCTGCCCCGGCTGCGGCCGGGCAGTGCTGCGCGCCCTACTCCAGCCTGGAGCACACGCATGCCCGAACACACCGACCCGCTGCGGTTCCCGCTGCAGCACCACCTCGACTCGCACACCACATCGGCCGGCTGGCGCATCGGCCCCGACGCCCTGGACCCCACGGAGCCCCGGCTCGGTTCCCTCGTCACAACGCTCATCGAAGCCACCGCCCGCGACGCCGCCGCCACCCACCTCTGGCACCTCCTCGACGCACCCCTGTCGTTCCTGCTCGAGGTCATCGGCGACGGCCCGATCGACAACCACGAAGGAGACCTGCTGCAGCTGCTCACGCTGCTGCAACTGCGCGGACGGATACGCGAGCAGCGCGAGGAGGCAGCCGCCGACGTCAGCGACGCCTGCGAGGCCCTCCACGCGGTCGGTATGACCACACCCGTCACCGCCGACATCACCTGGCACGCCGACGGCCACGCAGACCCCGGCACTGCGGTGCTCGCCGCGCTCGTCGACACCGGATTCGTCGCCGCGCTCACCGAACACCGCGCCGCCCGCCGCTACCAGACCGTCGTCGGCGGCGACACCGTCCACGCCGACCTCGCCGCCGACGGCGGCTTCACGCTCCACAGCACCGGCCACGACGGCAGCCCGCCATGGCACGTCACCGCCACCGGCAGCACCCCCGCCCGGCTCCTCACCGCGCTCATCCGCGCCTGCACCGCCCCCGACGCCGACCCGCGCGTCCCGGCCCCGATGGCCGCGCACCCCGACGATGGTCCAGCCGCCGGCGGCACCCATCCCGCTGAACCCTCCGAGACCGAGACGACAGGAGAGCACCCGCATGAACACCTGGGCGTTTGAAACCTACGCCGACGGCGAAGACGCCGACACCGCATTCGACACCGCCCGCCGCGACGCCGCCCGCGAGCACGGCCACCGCTACAGCGGCCCCATCGCCGACAAGGACCCCTTCGTCATCATCACCGACACGATCACCGATCTCGACGCGGCGGAAGCACTCGCCGGGACGCTCATGGAGCACGACGACCCGCGTACCGCCGACAGGTGCGGACCGGCCGGCGCGATACCCGTCCGCCAGCCCACCCGCACCGTCCACGTCGACGATCTCACCGGCAGCGGCACCACCTATCTGCTCGGCCCGGCCGAACTGGACCGCATCGCCGGCACCCTCACCCTCACCTTCACCGTACGGACCAGCCCAACCCGCACCGGTATCCACTCCCAGCCGGACGGTTGGCTGTTCGTCGGCTGGGCCAGTTGCCGAGCCGCGCCGTCCCGAACCGTCGGACGACGCCGCAGCGGCACCCCCGCCCCGCCCACGGCAGGACCAGTCCCGAACGATGCAGCCGCCGCGACGTGGCACCCCGACCGTGCGACGGACCAGGACGCCAGCCGGGTGGTCACGCCGTTTCACTCGAGTCCGGCCACGGTGACACCGTGACGGCCGGCGCGGCAGCACCGACCCGGGCTACCGGCCGGCCGGTCGTGGCCGTGGACGTCGACGGCGTCCTCAACCCCGACGACCCGGCCGCCGCCGAACAGCTCGGCTACCGGCCCCGCCACTACGCCGGACCCGACCCCACCGGGAACCCGATCACCGGGACCGTGTGGCTGCACCCGAAACACGGCACATGGCTGGCCGAAATCGCCGGCGCCGGCGCGGAACTGGTGTGGTGCACCAGCTGGGGTCCGCTCGCCGCGACCTTCATCGCCTCCCGCCTCGGCCTGCCCACTGACCTCACCGTCATCGACGTGACCACCGCCGGCGTGCGGTGGGGCCACCAGCTGAAGCTGTTCGACCTCTACCAGCACACCGGTACCCGGCCCGTCGCTGTCCTCGATGACCAGTTCGGCGGCAAAGACCCCGACAACGCCCGCTCCCGCACCAGGTCCGGTGTCCCGACCCTGCTCGTCCCGGTCGACCCGCACACCGGGCTGCGCCGTGACCACGTCGACACCGTCCTGACCTGGCTCGACGACATCACCGGACACCACGACCGGTCACCGGTCACCTGAACCTCGCCCAACCCACACCCGCGCGGCGGCCGTCGAGCACCCACCGACGGCCGCCGCGCCGTGTCAACCCGAGGGAGTCACCATGGACCCCGTACCCGACACCGACACCGACGCGGTAGCAGCGCCCCTCAGCGTCGGCGACCCCGTCTCTCGCAAGACCCGCCTGCTGGCCCGCCAATGCGACACCTGCATCTTCCACCCCGGCAACCGGATGCACCTGGCGACCGGTCGGCTCAAAGGGATCGTCGCCGCGGCGGTGGCCGACGGCAGCTATGTGATCTGCCACGACACGCTCCCGTACGGCAACCACCCCGACGCGCAACCGGCGGTCTGCCGCGGCTTCTACGACCGGTACCACACCTGGCGGCTGCAACTCATCGGACGCCTCTTCGGCTTCATCGAGGTCGAACCGCCCGGCTCGGCGTCTGCGGACACTCCCGCCGGTTGACGCACCGGCGGGATCTCGTACCCGCGCTCCGCCCGGGGTGGCTCGCGCCGACTTGACCTGCGGGGAAAGTCGAGCGTCGATGGGTGTGCCGAACCGGCAACCCCGCCGCAACCCGCGTGCCGGGTGCCGGCGGCTGCCCAGACGCACGCGACGCGGGGAGACCACGCCATGACCAGCATGCTCAGCATCGCCATCCAGGAGCGCACGCATCCGTCCGCCGACGTGACCGTCCCGGAGGATGTGGTCGACGTGCTGCTCTGGCGGCTGGCGTTCGACGTCGCCGCCGAGCATCAGCGCAGCCGTACCGGCGACTGCACCAACCTGCGCTGCACCGGCGTTCGCGGCGTCTGCGCCCCGGCCGTCCAGGCGCAGCGGGCGCTGCGGATGGCCCGCCGCCCGCTGGCACCCGTACGGTCACCAGCGGCGGCGAGTTCCCCGCTCATCGCCCGAACCGCAGCGCCCGCCGTCCCTGCTCCGGTCGCTGCGGACGACCCGCGACCGGCACCCACCGTCATCGGGCGCGCCGCTGTCGGCCGCCCGAGCACGGGCCGGTTCACCGACTGGTTCACCAGCGCCGCCAGCGCCGCCAGTGCCTTCGGAGCGGTCCACGGCCGACGGTCGAGCCAACTGCCACGCCGCAGACCTGGCGCCGCCCTCGCCCTCGCCGCCGCCTGAGCGCAGCCGCCCCGGCAGCGACCCCACTGCACACCCGACCCCGACCTCGACCGCGTCGCCCGGCCACGGACGGCGCGGTCGACGCCGTACACACCCGAATTCCGAAGGCTGCGACGCCCCGTTCCGGGACGGCGCAGCCGTCACGTCGTGAAGGAGACTGATGCCCATGTCCGGCATCGAGAACTTCGTCCGCCGCCAGAACGAGATCATCCGACGGGTCGGATGGGCGGTCGTCCTCATCCATCCCACCGCCGAGGACCCCGACACCGTGATGCCGTACGCCTACACCGTCGGTCTCACCGCCCGCTTCCTGCCCGAGTTCCTCATCACCGGCCTGCCCCTCGACCTCGCCCACGGTCTGCTCAACGACATGGCCGAACGGGCTCTGGGCGACGGTCCGGTCGTGCACGGCACCCGCGTCCAACACCTGCTCGCCGGCTACGACGCCGTCGTCGTCGACGGCCGCCCCACCGAGCGCGTGCGGCCCGCCGCCGCTACCGCCCGGTACGGCGCCGAGCAGGTGCGCCTGCAGCAGATCGTGTGGCCCGACCAGCACGGCATGTTCCCCTGGCAACAGGGCTGCACCCTCGACCCGGACAGCCAGCCACTGACCGGCACGCTGTAACACCTGCAAGCTGCCGCCCACGCCGCACGGTGGGGTGAGACAGCGGCCATCGCCGCTGCCTCACCCCACAGCCAGGCTGACCCCACCTGCGGGTCAGACCCACGAACATGTCCAGCAACCCGGCCGGGTCCCTCGTCGGCAACGGACGATCCTATACCTGCACCCGCACCTGCCCCGCCGACCGCGTGCCAGGAGGTGACGCCCTGCCCGCAGATCAGTGACGGGCGGGCCCGCATCATCGGGGTCCGGCGACCCGACCGAGCAAGAACCGTGACCCTTTTTGCGTTTCTGTCGATATCCGCCGTGCTGCCCGGGACCGGCTGGCGGAGTTTGAGGCCGGGACGGCTGCCTGGCCGCCGTTTGTGGTGGCGTCCCTTGGCGGTTTCCCGCTCAGGGATGCCACCACAAACGGCGGAGTACGACCGCTTGCCCCGTGCCTGCAGCAGGCGGTCATAACAGCAGTCGCGCCGGCAGACGACCGCCAACCCGGAGCCGGGCCGTGCCCTGACGCGGCGAGCGGTTACGCCGAGCGTCGCGTCTGGTGCTCCTGATTGGTGCGGGCCTCACCCCACAGGCCGAGCTCGTTGACGAACGCGACGATCAGCGGATATGCGCGCTCGCCGACGGGTGTCAGGGCGTAGACCTGCCCGCGTGCGCCTGGGTCTGGCCGGCTGATCAGCCCGTGGTCAACCAGGCGCTGCAGCGCCTGGTTGAAGCTCGTGGCGTGCACGGCGTTGACGGATCGTTGCAGGTCGTTGAAGCCCTTCGGCTGCGCTTGCAGCGAAGCCAGGATCTCCATGGTCCAGCGGTGTCGGAAGAAGTCCAGCGCGTCGTAGATCGTGCGGAAGTCCACCCATGCCTCCCCCATTCGGCATCCCAGGTCGATGTCCCCAGGGGGAGAGTGTAGACGGACGTGAGTGCGTTTCTCGTCCCCGTTGATTCGCGCTGACCTGCGCATTCTTCTGAAGAAAGGGCAGATCGGACCTATTGCCGTGCATCTCCGGTCGCTGCGTGGACCCGGTCCGTCGGTGCGGTTTCGTGCAGGCAGGAGGCCAGATCGGTCAATGATCGGGTCAGTTGCGTGCCGATCGTGGTGAGTTCGTAATCGACGTCACGTTGATCGAAATCGAGGGTGCCGTCAGCGTTGCTCGGCCGGACGAGGTGGACGGCGGTGAGCCATCGCAGTGCGTCATCGATGCCGCCGGTACATGCCTGGCGCAAGGTGGCCGACGGTGCCCGGCCGCCGCGGTCCTGGAGTGTGACGAGGACGGGCACCGCGCCGGGGGTGCACGCCAGTTCTGCAGCCAGATCCTGTGGGCTGTGATCGCGGTTTCCGCTCATGCGGCGGCCTCCTCAAACGGTACTCGGAAGTCTAAAGGCGTCGATTCGTCGCCGAACTGTCGGCCACCCGACAGTGGAGTTGGTATACCCGATTTGCCGGGGAATCTCGTCACGTTGAGTATGCGCTCGTCGATACGTTCCGCGACTTACTGCATGTTGCGGATAGTGGGGGGCAGCGGTGTACAAGCATGAGTGGACCTTGTTTCTCGACGATCTGGTGGTGGTGATGGTGCAGACTCGGCGACTGTCCCGTGTGGCGGTTTCGGCAGGGAGTGTATTGCTCTGCCTCGCTGCCGGATGCAGTACCCAGAAACCTGCCGCACCAGTGACACCAGCAGCTCCATCGTCTGCGGCGGCGGCATCCTCGGCTGCGGCGTCGGATGACCCCGCCGCCGCCGCCGCCGCCGGTCGCGGTGCGCTGGATGCCTACCGCGGCATGTGGCGCGCCTACGTCGCAGCACTCACCACACCGGACCCGGCCAGTCCCGATTTGGCGAAGTACGCCACCGGTGACGCATTGAAGACGCTGACCGCCGGGATCCAATCGGTGAAGGATCAGGGGTTGAAGGGCACCGGAAACGTCGCCCTGGCACCGAAGATCACGGCGGTGACGCCGACGACCGCACCGACGGAAATCGAGATCACCGATTGCCTCGACGACAGCGCATCACAGCTGGTCCGGGCCTCACCCGGACCGGCGTACAGCGACGAGCCCGGCGGCCGGCGGCTGACGAAGGCCACCGTGAACCGGCAGGCGGACGGCACGTGGAAGGTGAGCGGCTTCGGCGCTCAACAGGTCGGCACATGCTGACCCGCAACCGCCTCGCCGCAACGGTCCTCGCCGCAGTGCTCGCCCCGCTGCTGGCGGCGACTGTCGTCGTCGGCCCAGCGTTGGCGGGGGTCATCAAACCGGTCGACTGCTCCAAGACCCCCAACGATCCCCGATGCAAGGTCGTCGTCGGCGGTCCTGGCAGTCCGGGCACCGGCGGCGGAGGAGGCGGCGGCGGCGGGAGCACCGCTTGCCATGATCCGTGGGGTAAGGAGGTGCCGTGCAGCCTGCCGGATTACGGGACGCTGTCCGATGACGGCTGCTACTACAAGCTCGCCACCGGCGACATCCTTCGATCCGCGGAGGCGTTCGGTGGCCCGGCGATTCCGCCGGGGCAGTGGTACGTCGGCGCCTGCGGTTACCCGCCGATCGGTGGCGTGACGAAGTTCCGGATCTTCGCCGGTGGAGTGACACCTGACCCGGCGGTCCTGGCGGCCCAGGCGGTGAAGGAACTGAAGCTGCCGCTGCCGGCGATCCGGGTGAACCCGGCACCCCCGGCGAAGCAGCTGGTGTTCCTGCCGACGTGGCTGTGGCTGGACGGCTCCTCCTGGGGGACGAAGACGGCGACGGCGTCGGTGCCGGGCCTGTCGGTGACCGCCACAGCGAAACCGACGAAGCTCGTCTACGCCACCGGTGACGGTCCCGCGGTGACGTGTGCCGGGCCGGGCACGGCGTGGACCGCCGGCACCGACCCGGACAAGGCATCGCCGACCTGCGGGCACACCTACACCCGCCCCGGCTCGTATCGGCTGACCGCGACGGTGACGTGGCAGGTCTCCTGGGCCGGCGGCGGGCAGACCGGCACGGTCCCTGATCTGACCACGACAGCGACGTTGGCGCTCGAGGTGACGGAGTCCCAGGCGCTGAACACCAACCCACGGGGGTAGATCCACGATGAGCTCGACCACAC
>NZ_JBFAZW010000167.1:0-16794 GCF_040682015.1 Dactylosporangium sp. NPDC051485 | reverse complement strand
GCCTGCTGCACCTGGTGCGCGGCCACCCCGACCTGCTCGACGGCGGCGCGTCCCGGGCCGGCGGCCTGGCCGGCTGGCTCATCGCCGAGCCGCTGCGCCTCGTGCTGTCCGGCGGCGGGGCGATCGCGCTGCTCGGCGGGGTGCTGGCCACGGCGGCCGCGATGGTCGCCGCCGCGGCCGGGCGGGCCTGGGGCACAGTCACCGGGTACGCCACCCTGGCCGTGGCGGTCGCGGTGCCGCTCGGCGCGGTGGGCGCCGGGCACTGGTTCGGCTTCGAGTACTACCTGCGCACCGAGCATGGGCACGTCGTGGTCGTGGCCGGGCTCTCTCCCTCGCACCGCCAGGCGGTCCACGACACCGGGCTGACCCTCGACGGGATGTCGCCGTCGCTGGCCCAGCTCTTCGCCGACGGGCTGCCGGTGACCGGCTACGCCGATGGGGACCGCATCGCCAAGGCGCTCGCCGCGCCGTCCACCTCGGCGGCCGAGAGCTACTCCGGCAACGAGTTCGAGCTCAGGACCGGCGAGTGCTTCGACTGGATCGGCGGGTCGTCGCAGCTGCGGTACGTCGCCCCCTGCAACGCCGCCCACGTCGGCGAGGTCACGTTCGTCGGCCATCTGCCCTTCACCGTCGACCCGGGCCCGAAGGCGGTCGCGGCGGCGGCGCGCGCGATGTGCGAGCAGTCCTACGGCGACTACCTCGGCGTGCCCTTCGGCCAGTCGTTCCTGCCGCTGGAGGCGCCGCTGCTGGCGCCGGGGCTGGACAAGGCGTGGCAGACCCGGTCGGTCATCGCCTGCTGGCTCGGCTCGGTCGGGCCGTGGCCGCTCAAGGGGACCCGCACGGTGGCCGCGCTGCAGCAGAAGGCGGCCTGGGAGCCGGGCGGCGGCTGCAAGATCGAGGTGCCGGACGCGCTGCGGATCACCGCCGAGCAGCCGGGCGTGCGCTGCCTGGCCCCGGGCCCGCAGCAGCGGCTCAGCGTGCCGGGCGCCGGGTTCAACATCGACCTGGAGTTCGCCGCGATCGGCAAGGCGGCCGGCGGGGCCCGCATCGGCGCCGGGTGCTTCGACGGGGCGAACCTCGCCAACGGGTACAGCTTCGAGGTCACCGCCGACGGCACGATCGAGATCTACAAGCACGCCGGGGACCAGCACCCGCGGGTGGCCGCGTCGGCCAAGCCGAAGAACGCCGGCCCGCCGGCCACCGCCTCGACGCCGCTGCAAGTGCTCTGCAAGCCGACCGGGGACGGCGGGATGGAGCTGACCGCGTTCTCGACCGGCAACCGCAAGGCGACCTACGTGGACAAGGACAACCCGTTCACGTCGCTGAGCCCGCGCCTGGTGCTCACCAACGCGGCCACCGGCGGGGTCGTGATGACCACCATGATCTTCAACGCGACGCGGGTCTGAGGCCGCCGCCCGGCGTTGCGGGGTGTTGCACGCGACTGGTAGGAGAGCGAGCGTTCGTTCTATTCTCGGAGGATGCCGCGCGTCTCCGAAGCCCATCTTGCCGCGCGCCGCGAACAGATCATCGAGGCGGCCACCCGCTGCTTCGTGCGCAACGGCTTCCACCAGACCTCGATGCAGGACGTCATCCGGGAGGCCGGGCTCTCCGTCGGTGCCTTCTACCGGTACTTCTCCAGCAAGGCCGAGCTCATCCGGGCCATCGCCGAGGAGAAGGTCGGCGGCATCGTCGCCACCGTGGACCACCTCCTGGAGCAGGACCCGCCGCCCCCGCTCGCCGTGGCCTTCGCCGAGCTGCTGACCCAGGTCGACGCCAACCTCGCCGAGCAGGACGGAGCGGTGCGCATCGCCGTGCAGGTCTGGGGTGAGGCCGCGCACGACCCCGCCTTCGCCGAGCTCATCGGCGGGATCTACGGCCGCATCCGCACCAGCGCGGCCGCCCTCGCCGAGCGGGCCCGCTCGGCCGGGCAGCTCCCGCCGCACACCGATCCGGAGGCGGTCGGCGCGGTCGTGATCGGCCTCGTGCAGGGGTACATCATCCAGCGCGTCCTGGTCGGCCGGGTGGACCGCGACACGTTCCTGGCCGGGCTCGACGCGCTCATCGGTCACCACCCGGCGGCGCGATCCCCGGCCCCCTAGGCTGCATGGGCAGCGCCACCTCTTCGACAGCGACGACCGCGTCGCGGTCCCCGCCGCCCTAGGGTGGGTGGCATGCAGGAACGGATTCTGGGGCACACCGGCGTGGCCGAGCGGTGGTGAGCGCCGGGGACACCATCGGCGTGGAGGAGGAGTTCCACGTCGTGCACGCCGAGACCGGCGAGCTGGAGATGGCCGCGCGGCAGGTGCTGCGCGTCGCCGACGCCGAGCCGGAGCTGCACCGCTCGATGGTCGAGACGACCAGCGCCGTGCAGACCGGCCTGGAGGGACTGCGGGCCGACCTGCTGGACAAGCGCCGCTCGCTGGTCGAGGCGACCGGGCGGCTGGGCCTGGCCATCGTCGCCGCCGGCAGCGTGCCGGGCTCCGGCAGCACACCGAGCCAGGTGTACCCCGACGAGCGCTACGAGCGGATGGCCTACGAGTACCGCCAGCTCGTCGACGAGCAGCAGGTGGCGGCGTGCCAGGTGCAGATCGGGGTACCCGACAAGGACCTCGCGGTGCGCATCACCCGCCGGATCCGCGAGTGGCTGCCGACGCTGCTGGCGCTGAGCGTGTCGTCGCCGTACTTCGCCGGCAACGACACCGGCTACGCCTCCTACCGCACGATCGTCACCTCGCGCTGGCCGACCGTCGGGCCGCCGCCGGACCTCGGCTCGGCCGCGGAGTACGACAAGGTCGTCGCCACCCTCGTGGAGAGCGGCGTGATCAGCGACGCCGGCATGGTGTACTTCGACGCCCGCCCCTCGGCGCGGTACCCGACGGTCGAGGTCCGGGTGGCCGACTCCTGCCCGCGCATCGACGACGTCGTGCTGCTCGCCGCGCTGTCCCGGGGGCTGGTGACCCGGGCCGCCGAGGAGGACGCGGCCGGCCGCCCGCTGCCGGAGGCGCCCCAGGTGCTGCTGCGCGCGGCCACCTGGCGGGCGGCCCGCTCCGGCATCGGCGGCCACCTCGTCGACCCGGCCACCCGGGCCCCGGTGCCGGCCGCCGAGCGCATCGACGCACTGATGGCCCACGTCCGCCCGGCCCTGGAGGCCCGCGGCGAGTGGGGTGTCGCGACCGAGCTGCTGGCCGGCCTGCGCGCCCGGGGCACCTCCGCGGCCCGCCAGCGGGCGGCGGGTTCGCATCGAGCGGCGGTGCTGGCCCTGGCCAAGGAGACCGCCGAGGACTGACTACCCTCGGCTCATGGCGCACAAGGGTCTGCTGGTGGACTGGGGCGGCGTGCTCACCACTGACGTGTTCGCGTCGTTCGACGCGTTCTGCGCCCGGGAGGGCCTGCCGGCCGGCACGGTCCGCGATCTCTTCCGGTCCGACCCCGCCGCCCGGGAACTACTCGCCGGCCTCGAGGACGGGACGCTGCCCGACGCCGAGTTCGAGGCCCGGTTCGCGGGGCTGATCGGCGTCGGCGCCGGCGACCTCATCGCGCGGCTGATGGGCGGCGCCGGGGCGGACGCGGACATGCTCGCCTTCGTCCGGGCCGCCCGCGCGGCCGGCGTGCGCACCGGGCTGGTCTCCAACTCGTGGGGCGTGGACCGGTACGACCGGGCCCTGCTCGGCGAGCTCTTCGACGGCGTGGTGATCTCCGGCGAGGTCGGCCTGCGCAAGCCCGCCCCCGAGATCTACGTGCTCGGCGCCGAGGCCGTCGGGCTGGCCCCTTCCGAGTGCGTGTACGTCGACGACCTGCCCGGCAACCTCAAGCCGGCCCGCGCGCTCGGGATGACCACCGTGCACCACCGCGACGCCGCCACCACCATCGCGGCCCTGCGCCCGCTGCTCGGCCTGCCCGCGCTCAGCCCGCCCGCGCCCGACCCGCCCACGCCCGACCCGCCCACGCCCGACCCGCCCACGCCCGACCAACCCGTGCCCGACCAACCCGTGCCCGACCAACCCGTGCCCGACCAACCCGTGCCCGGCCAACCCGTGCCCGGCCCGCCCACGCCCGGCCGGCCGGCGCTCGACCCGCCCGCGCTCGAACCGCCCGCGCTCGGGCTGCGCGCGTGAGACGGCGCGCGTTGCTCGGTCTGCTCGCCGCCGTGCCCGTGCTCGGCGCCTGTGAGTCGGAGGGCGACGGGGCGAGCGGGACGCTGCGCATCGCCACCGGCAGCCCCGGCGCCGTCTACTACCGCTACGGCTCCGCGATCGCCGACCTGGCCCGCAAGTACCTGCCCAAGGTGCACGCCAGCGTGCTGTCCACCGCCGCCTCGCAGATCAACGTCGACTACCTGCTCCAGGACACCGCCGACGTGGCCTTCACCCAGGCCGACATCGCCGCCGGCAACGAGGCCGCCCACCCGGGGCAGCTAGCCGCCCTGGCCCGCCTCTACGACGACTACATCCACGTGGTGGTGGCCGCAAACGGCCCGATCGCGAACTTCCCCGACCTGCTGGGCCGGCGGGTCTCCGTCGGCGCGCAGGGCTCCGGCACCGCGATCACCGCCGACCGCGTCCTCGGCGTGAACGACATCGCCGTCGAGCGGGCCCAGCTCGGCCTGGACGACTCGGTCCGGGCGATGCACGACGGGAAGATCGACGCCTTCTTCTTCTCCGGTGGCCTGCCCGTCGCCGCCATCGCCGAGCTGGCCAAGCAGGTGCCGATCCGGCTGCTGGACCTGGCCGCCTCGGTGCCGAGCCTGCGGGCGCGGTACGGCGACTACTACGCCGAGCGGGTCGTGCCGGCCTCGACGTACACGGGCATCAAGCCGACCGTGGTCATCGGCATCGCGAACTACCTCGTGGTGCGGCTGTCGATGAGCGAGCCGCTGGCGTACGGCGTGACGCGCCTCATCTTCGAGGGGCGCGACGAGCTGGCCAAGGCGCACCAGGCGGCGGCCCGGCTGAACGTGCGCTCGGCCATCTCGACCCCGCCGCTGCCCCTGCATCCCGGCGCGATCCGCTATTACCGCGCCCAGAAGCCCTGAACTGCTCTAATTCGGGCGTAAGCCTTGAAACGACAAGTCGGGCGCTCCGCACCACGACTTATCCGACTTATACCCTGTCAGGGTATAAGTCCGAAAAATCCTGAACGCGCCAGCGTTCGGGATTTTTCGTCGTTCTCAGCGGCGCCGCCGGGGACCAGAGCCGAGTGTGCAAGCCGGAAGGGTCGCTGGGCAGCTTTCAGGGCGCTGCCGGGAACCAGAGCCGGGCGTGCAGGCCCGAAGGGTCGCTGGGCAGCAGGTCGAGACGGCCGCCGGAGGCATCCACCAGGACGGCGACGATCGGCAGGCCCAGGCCGCTGCCGTCCACGTTCTGCGCGTCGGGGGCCCGCCAGAAGCGCTCGGTGGCCATCTCCCGCTGCTCCCCCGTCAGCCCCGGCCCGTTGTCGGTCACGTGGAGGGCCACGCCGCCGTCGTCGGCTCCGGGGCGTACCGTCACCGTCGTCCCGGGACCGGAGAACTTCACGGCGTTGTCGATGAGCGCGTCCAGGGCCTGGTCGGGCGCGTTGCGCACGGCGCGGGCCCGCAGCGGGTGGGCCGGGCGCACGTACCGCAGCGTGATCCCCTTCTTCGCCGCCACCGGCTGCCAGGCGACCACCCGCGCCCAGGCGATCTCGCCGGCGTCGACGTCGACCAGGTCGTACCGGCCGCGCTCGGCCCGAGCCAGGGCGAGCAGGCTGTCGAGCACGTCGCCGAAGCGCTCGGCCTCCTCCAGCGCGAGCCGGTGCCCCTCGATCGCCTGCTGGTCCGTGAGGTCGGCGCCGAGGTCCTCGACCCGCAGCCGCAGCGCGGTGAGCGGGTTGCGCAGCTGGTGGCTGGCGTGCGAGACGAACGCGCGCTGCCGCTCCAGGGAGTCGGCGACGGTCTCCGCCATCTCGTTGAACGCCGAACCCAGCCGCCGCAGCTCCGGCGGCCCGTCGGCGGCCGGCACCCGCACCGCGTAGTCGCCCGCCGCGAGCTCGTGCGCGGCGGCGTCGAGGGCGGCGACCGGCCGCAGCGTCCAGCGGGCCAGGGTCCAGGCGGCGACGATGCCGGCGAAGAGCACGACGAGCCCGCCGCCGGCCAGGATGCTCCAGGAGGTGCCGACCCCGTTGGCGTTGCGCCGGGTCGGCGAGATGGTGACGACGGCCCCGATGACCTCGCCGCCGCGGCCGACCGGCACGGCGACCACGAGCGGCTCGGTGCGCCACGGCCAGATGGTCCCGTCGTCGCTCGCCTCGCGCCCTTCGAGGGCCCGGCGGGCCTGGCGCAGCACGTCGTTGTCGGCGAGCCGGATGCCCGGCCGGGAGCTCACCACCTCGTGCGCGTCCTGGTCCACGACGACGGCGCCGACGCCGTAGACGTCGTCGTAGCGGGTCAGCTCGGCGGCCAGCTCCGCCGTGTCGGAGGCGCGCAGCGCAGGCTCGGCGAGCGTGGCGAACCTCGTCGCGTCGGCCAGCCGGTCGGCGACCAGGCGCTGGGTGTCCCGGCCGGCGATGGTCATGGCCAGCGGTACCTCGAGCGCCGCCAGCACCAGCAGGAGCAGCACGAGATAGACGGCGCCGAGGCGGACCCTCATGGCGCGAGGCGGTACCCGACGCCGCGCACGGTCTGCACCAGCCCCGGCACGTCGAGCTTGGCCCGCAGCGAGCCGACGTGCACGTCGAGGGTGTGCCGCCCGACGAAGCTGGTCTGCCAGACCGCGAGGATCAGGCGGTCGTAGGACACGACGACCCCGGGCGTGCGGGCCAGCACGGCCAGGATCTCGAACTCCTTGCGCGTCAGCGCGACCTCGCGCCCGCCGTCGACGACCACCCGCCGCGCCGCCGTGTCGACGGTGACCGGCCCGGCGGTGAGCGTCTCGCTCGGCGGCGGCGCGGCCCGGGCGGCCCGCCGCATGACCGCCTCGATCCGGGCGTTGAGCTCGGCCATCGAGTACGGCTTGACGACGTAGTCGTCGGCCCCGGTCCGCAGCCCGAGCACCCGGTCGCGCTCCTCGGCGCGGGCGGTGACGGCGATGATGGCCACCGTCTCGTCCTTGCGCCGCAGCGCGCGGCACACTTCGATGCCGTCGCCGTCGGGCAGGTTGAGATCGAGCAGGATCAGATCGAACGCCTCGCCGGCGAACGCATCGAGGGCGGACTGCGCGGTCGGGCAGTGCACGACCTCGTGCCCGCGCCGGCGCAGGGCCGTGGCCAGGGCGGCCGCCACCCGCGCGTCGTCTTCGACCAGCATCATCCGCATTGTGCGGCCCATGGTACGGGAGGCCTTACATTCAAGAGTTCCTCAAGGAACGGCGGCGCAGGTTCCCGCGGCCCGGCCCGCGTTGCCACGGTGTTGGGATGGACATCGCATCGAACGGCGGGCGCTACCGCGCCTCGACCGTGGCCGCCTTCGAGGCGGCGGTCCTCGTGCGATGCACCGGGGTGTGTGGTGGAGGAGGTCGTGCCCGGGCGCTGGGTGGCACCCGGGCACGCGCTCCCTTCGCGAGGCTCACGTTCACCGGCGTCCTGGCGGAGTTCAGCCGGGGCACCGCGGCCGAGCGCCTGGCCGACCTGCTGCGCACCGCGGGCCACGAGGCGAGCGTGCACCGATACACGGCCGGCACCCGCCACCGCTACGAGATCTTCCGCGTCTTCGCCTCCGCCGACTCCTGGGCCTACCTGGACCGGGCCTGGGCGCAGGGGTACGGCGAACTCTGCGGCGCCCCGGCCGAGGCCCGCTCGACCCGTCAGGCCCGCCACTCCCGTGCGCTCGCGGAGGCCGCCTGGCGCGGCGTGCTGTTGGTCTCCGGCCCGGCCCGGACCGGCTCCCCCGGCCTGCGGGTGGCCGACCTGGACACGGCGACGGTGCTCATCCGGGCCGGGCGCATGATGCGCCTGCCGGTGCGCATGAGCACCCGGCCGGGCGGCCAGCTGTTGCTGGTCATGCCCGAGCACGCGGCCGCCTGACCCGCGGCCCCTACGGACGCAGGGCGGCGAAGCGCCGCTCCAGGCCGTCGATCAGCGCGTCCAGGCCCAGCTCGAAGGCCGCGTCGTCCACCTCCGAATGGCGGTCGGCCAGCCGGTGGGCGTCGCGCAGGTGCGGGTAGTCGGCCTCGTACAGCGAAGGGTCGGCGACGAAGCCCAGGGCGAACGAGCCCAGCGCCGAACCGGCCACGAAGTACCGCATGGCGGCGCCGATCCGGGTGGCCTGCGCAGGCGGCCAGCCCGCCGAGACCAGCGCGCCGTGGACCGCGTCGGCCAGCCGGAGCGACGCCGGGCGGCGGGCCGGGCCGCGGGCCAGGAACGGGATCACGTGCGGGTGGGCGCGGAAGGCGGCGCGGTAGGCCCGGGCCCACCCGCGCAGGGCGGCCGGCCACGGGTCGCGGCCGAGCATCGACAGGTCCACGCCGGCCACGATGGCGTCGCCGACCGCGTCGACGATCTCCTCCTTGGTGTCGAAGTGGTTGTACAGCGACGGCGCCTGCACCCCCAGCTCCCGCGCCAGCCGCCGGGTCGACAGTGCGTCGAGGCCGTCGGCGTCGACGATCGCGGTGGCGACCTCGACGATGCGCTCGCGGCTCAGCAGTGGCGTTCGGGGACGGACCATGCGTACGATCCTAGAAACTAACAACGTTAGTTAAGGAACCGGTATGGACTTGACCCTCAGCGACGAGCAGCAGGCGGTCCGCCGCCTGGCCGCCGAGTTCACCGATCGCGAGATCGCACCGCACGCGGCCGCCTGGGACCGGGCCGAGCAGGTCGACCTGGCGATCGTGAAGAAGATGGCCGGCCTGGGCCTGTTCGGCATCACGATCCCCGAGTCGTACGGGGGCAGCGGCGGGGACCACCTGACCTACTGCCTGGCCCTGGAGGAGCTCGGCCGCGGCGACTCGTCGGTGCGCGGCATCGTGTCGGTGTCCCTGGGCCTGGTCGCCAAGAGCATCCTCGGGTACGGCACGCAGGCCCAGAAGGAAACGTGGCTCCCCCGGCTGTGCGGCGGGACCGACCTGGCCTGCTTCGCGCTCACCGAGCCCGACACCGGCTCCGACGCCGGCGCGCTGTCCACCCGCGCCACCCGGGCCGCCGGCGGCTGGCGGATCGACGGCGCGAAGATGTTCATCACGAACGGGACCTGGGCGTCCGTGGCGCTCGTATTCGCGCGCACCGGCGGGCCGGGGCCCAAGGGGATCTCCGCCTTCCTCGTGCCGCTGCCCTCCGAGGGGCTGCAGGTCACGGAGGTGCACGGCAAACTCGGGCTGCGCGGGCAGGCCACCGCCATGCTGAGCTTCGACGAGGTGTTCGTCGGCGAGGACGCCATGCTCGGGGCCGAGGGGCAGGGCTTCACGATCGCCATGGCGGCGCTGGCCAAGGGGCGGATGTCGCTGGCCGCCGGGTGCGTCGGGATCATCCAGGGCTGCCTGGACGCGGCGACCTCCTACGCCACCCAGCGCGAGCAGTTCGGCCGGAAGATCGCCTCGTTCCAGCTCGTCCAGCAGCTCATCGCCGACATCTCGGTGGAGGCCGACGCGGCCCGGCTGCTCACCTGGCGGGTGGCCGACCTCATCGACCGCGGGCTGCCGTTCGCCACCGAGTCCTCGACGGCGAAGCTGTTCGCCTCCGAGGCCGCGGTGCGGGCGGCCAACTCGGCGCTGCAGGTCTTCGGCGGCTACGGGTACATCGACGAGTACCCCGTGGGCAAATACCTGCGCGACGCGCGTGTCACTACGGTGTACGAGGGCACCAGCCAGATCCAGAAGCTCATCATCGGCCGCGCTCGCACCGGCGTGAGCGCGTTCGCGTAGGGGGCCACACACACGTGATCGACATCGTCAATCCCGCCACCGAACAGGTCATCGGGTCCGTCTCGCCCGGCGACGTAGACGCCGCCGTGGCCGCGGCCCGGGCCGCCCAGCCCGCCTGGGCCGCCCTGCCGCGCGCCGAGCGGGCCGCGCGCCTGCGGGCGCTGCTCGACGGGCTGACCGAGGCCGCGCCCGGGCTCGCCGAGCTCATCAGCGCCGAGATGGGGGCGCCGCTGCCGGTGGCCCGCAAGGTCCAGGTCGGGCTGGCGCTGGCCACCGTGCAGTCGATGGCCGAGCTGCTGGAGCGGCCCGAGGAGCCGGAGCGGATCGGCAACTCCGAGATCTACCGGGAGCCGGTCGGCGTGGTCGCGGCGATCACCCCGTGGAACTACCCGCTGCACCAGACCGTCGCCAAGGTCGCCCCGGCGCTCGCGGCCGGCAACACCGTCGTGCACAAGCCGAGCGAGGTCGCCCCGCTCTCGGCCGACCGGCTGGCCGAGCTGGTGCGGGCGGCCGGCATCCCCGACGGGGTCTACAACGTCGTGCACGGCTACGGCGACCCGACCGGCGCCGAGCTCGCCGGGCACCCCGGCATCGACCTGGTCTCGTTCACCGGCTCCACGGCGGCCGGGCGCAAGGTCGCCGCGCTGGCCGCGCCCAACCTCACCCGGGTCGCGCTGGAGCTGGGCGGCAAGTCGGCCAACGTGATCCTGCCCGACGCCGACCTGGCCGTCGCGGTGAAGGTCGGCGTGGCCAACTGCTACCTCAACTCCGGCCAGACCTGCACCGCCTGGACCCGGATGCTGGTGCACGAGTCCCGCCACGACGAGGCGGTGGAGCTGGCCGTCGCCGCCGCGGCCAAGTACACGATGGGTGACCCCGCCGACCCGGCCACCCGGCTGGGCCCGCTCGCCTCGGCCGCCCAGCGCGACCGGGTGCTCGGCCACATCGAGCGCGGCCTGGCGGACGGGGCGACGATGGCGTACGGCAAGGCAGAGGTCCCCCCGGTCGGCTACTACGTCGCCCCGGTGGTCTTCGCCGGCGTCGACCCGGACGCGGCCATCGCCCAGGAGGAGGTCTTCGGGCCGGTGCTGTCCATCATCCGGTACCGCGACGAGGACGACGCCGCGCGCATCGCCAACGCCACCAGGTACGGCCTGGCCGGGGCGGTCTGGTCGGCCGACCGCGACCACGCGCTGGCCTTCGCCCGGCGGATGCGCACCGGCCAGGTCGACGTCAACGGCGGCGCGTTCAACCCGCTCGCCCCGTTCGGCGGCGTCGGGCACTCCGGCTACGGCCGCGAGCTCGGCGTCCACGGCTACGAGGAGTTCACCGCGGTGAAGGCGGTGCAGCTGTGACGGCGGCGTCGGTCCTGCGCGCGCTCGACGGCCCGCTCGCCGTCGAGGAGATCGATCTCAACCCGGTCGGCCCGGGCCAGGTGCGGGTGCGCCTGGCCGCCGCCGGGGTCTGCCACTCCGACCTGTCGCTGGCCAACGGCACCCTGCGCCAGCCACTGCCGGCCGTCCTCGGCCACGAGGGCGCCGGCGTGGTGGTCGAGACCGGCGAGGGCGTCGCGGACATCAAGCCCGGCGACCACGTGGTGCTGAACTGGTCGCCGCCCTGCCGGGCCTGCTGGCACTGCGAGCACGGCGAGCCGTACCTGTGCCTGCACGCCGACGACGCCCGCGCGGTGCCGTTCGCCACCGCCGGCGGCGAGCCCGTCTACGCGGGCCTCGGCACGGGCGCCTTCGCCGCCGAGACGGTCGTCGGCGCGCACGCCTGCATCCCGGTGCCGGCCGACATCCCGCTCGCCGAGGCCGCGCTGCTCGGCTGCGCGGTGCTCACCGGCGTCGGCGCGGTCACCAACGCGGCCAAGGTGCGCCCCGGGCAGACGGTCGCGGTCATCGGGCTCGGCGGCGTCGGGCTGGCGGCGGTCCAGGGCGCCCGCATCGCCGGGGCGTCGGCGATCATCGCGGTCGACCCGGCGCCGGACAAGGAGGCGCTGGCCCGCTCGCTCGGCGCCACGCACTTCGTCTCGCCGGGCGAGAAGCTGTCCAAGCAGATCCGCGGGCTGACCGGCGGCCTCGGCGCCGACCACGCGATCGAGTGCGTCGGTCGGGGCGACACGATCCGGGCCGCCTGGTCGGCGACCCGGCGCGGCGGCACCGCGACCGTCGTCGGGCTCGGCTCGGCCCAGGACCCGGTGACGTTCAACGCCCTCGAGGTGGCGTACTTCGCCCGGAGCATCGTCGGCTGCATGTACGGCAGCACCGACCCGGCCGTGGACGTGCCGCTGCTGCTGGAGCACTACCGGGCCGGCCGGCTGAACCTCGCCGCGCTGGTCAGCGACGAGGTCGGGCTGGACGGGGTGGGCGAGGCGTTCAGCCGGATGCGCGCGGGCCGGGGCGCGCGGACGCTGATCCGGTTCTGAGCACCCCGGTCGTCGCCAGGATCACCGCGGCGACCCCGGCCGGGTCGTCACTCATCGGGACGTGGCCGCAGCCGTCCAGGGTCGCGTGGCGGGCACCGGGAAGTACCTCCCGGGCCCGCGCCGCCTGGATCGGCTCCAGGATGCGGTCCCGCGCCGCCCAGGCCACGGTGACCGGGACCTCGGGCGCGCCGGCGAACGCGTAGGTGGCGCCGTGCCGGGCCACCGCCGCGAAGCCCTTGCCGCCGCGCAGGGCCAGGGTGTCGGCCAGCGCGCGCTCGGCAGAGAGCACCGACGGGTCGGTGACCAGCGCGCTGAAGGAGAAGCGCTTGCCGAAGCGCGTGCGGTAGAAGACGCGCAGCACCGGCGCCGGGGTGACCACCGCGCCGAGGCGCATGCCGCGCAGCATCCGCAGCGCCCGGCGCACCTGGGCGGGCGTGGCGAAGCCGGCCGGGGACAGCGCGGTGGCGGAGCGGGCCAGGCCGGCCGCGGCCAGCTCGAGCGCGACGGCGCCGCCGAGGCTGTTGCCGGCCACGTGCGGGCGGTCCAGGCCCAGCGCGGCGAAGAACTCCCCCAGCGCGGCCACGGCCGTCGGCATGCCGCGGTTGACCTCCGGGGCCGGCGAGCGACCGAAGCCGGGCAGGTCGAGCGCGATCACGTCGTGCCGCTCGGCCAGCATCGGGATGACGGGCTCCCAGGCCCGCCAGTGGTGCCCGATCCCGTGGATCAGCACCAGCGGCTCGCCTTCGCCGGATCGCACATAGTGGATGGTCATGCGGTCACCTCGCAGGCGGCGCCTGTTCCAGGGACCGGGTGTGCATCGACACTTCCCGGTACTCATTGGTACCGGGAGGTTACCATCGGGTAGCCACACGCAAAAGGGCCCGCCGGAGCGGGCCCTTCATCGATGTGCGCTGCGAGAGGGACCGGCAGGTGGGCGAGGTGCTCCTCGTGATCGCCAGTGGGTTAGCCCCGCTCGGCGATCACCGGGTCACGTGCCGACCAGGTGGTTGAGGAAGTCGCGGTACCCGTGCACGGCCGCCCGCAGCTGCTCGGTGTCGTCGCGGCCCGAGACCCGCCAGTTGCTGAGCTGGTCCTTGCGCGCGTTCAGCGAGGCGGTCACCCCGGCGAGGGCGTCGTCGACGAGGCGCTCGGCCTCCCCGGCCGCGGTCTGCGGGTCGTCCACGAAGCGCAGCTGCAGCTCCTGCCAGCGGGTGCGCACCTCGTAGGCGTGCGCCTCGCTGGTCAGCGGCGCCGCCGACAGGTACTGCCCGCCCCCGCCACCGTACTGCCCGCCCCCGCCGCCGTAGGGCTGGCCGTAGCCGGGCTGCGCGCCGTAGGGGACGGAGGACATGGGGGCTGTCTGCGGTACCCCCGCCGGGGCCGGAGCGGGCGGATGCGGCGCCGCCGGGGCGGGCCCGGCCGGACCCCCCGGGACCTGGGCCTGGGCTTGGGCCTGGGGGTGGACCGGGGCCGCCGGCGGTGGCGTCGAGCCCCCGGTCTCCACCTCCTCGTCTTCCTCCTTGCCGCCGCGCAGCAGGATCCAGCCGCCCACCGCCAGTGCGACTACAACGAGGCCGATCGTGATCGTCGTTGAGTTCATGGGTCCCCCTCACAGGCCGAGGATGCGATCGAGGAACTCGCGGTAGTCCCGCAGCGAGGCGCGCAGGTTCTCGGTGTCCAGGCCCCGGGCGGCGCGCTGCTGGTGCAGCTGGCCCCGCCGGGCGTCCAGCGAGGCGCTGAGCGAGGCGACCGCCTCCTGGACGAGCCGCTCCGCCTCCCCTGCGACCAGGTGCGGGTCGTCGATGAAGCGCAGCTGCAGCTCCTGCCACCGGCCGCGGATGCGCTGCCGGTCGGACTCATTCCACAGCCCGGCCAGGTTGGCCGGGCCGCCGACGGGGCGCGGGGCCGAGCCGTTGGCCTGGGCCGCCCCGCTGACCGAGGTGGCCGGCGGCGCGGACGGAGGCGTAACGGACGGCAGGGCCGAAACGTTGCCGTCCTCGTAATCCGTGGCGGCCGGGGCATCATCGTCAGCCTGGGGCGCCATCTCGTCGCCTTCAGGTTGCATGCGCGCGTTCCTCTCCATCGGGAGACCACGCGATACCCACCGCCAGTCGGGCAAAAGCCACTCGCCCGGGTGAGCCTAAGGCTGGAAGCGGTACCCCATGCCCGGCTCGGTGAGCAGATGGCGGGGGCGCGCCGGGTCCTGCTCCAGCTTGTGGCGCAGCTGGGTGACGTACTGCCGCAGGTAATGCGTCTGCTTGAGATAGGTCGGTCCCCACACGTCCTGCAGGAGCTGCCGCTGGCTCACCAGCTTGCCGGGGTTGCGCGCCAGCACCTCCAGCAGCTGCCACTCGGTCTTGGTGAGGTGCACCCCGCCGCCGACCGTGCGGGCCGCGAAGTCGACCTCGTGCCCGCCGATCGTCACGGACCCGAGCGGGTCGGCCGGGCCCAGCCGCCGGGTGACCGCCCGGACCCGGGCGAGCAGCTCGTCGATGCTGAACGGCTTGGTCACGTAGTCGTCGGCCCCGGCGTCCAGCGCCTCGACCTTGTCCCGCGAGTCGGCCCGGCCGGACAGCACCAGGATCGGCACCGGGCTCCAGGAGCGCAGCTTGCGGATCACGTCGACGCCGTCGAGGTCGGGCAGCCCCAGGTCGAGCACCACCAGGTCGGGCCGCTCCCGCGCCGCCGACTGCAGCGCCTCCCCGCCGGTGGTGGCCGCCACGACGTCGTATTGCCTGGCCACGAGGTTGATCCGCAGCGCCCGGACGAGCTGCGGCTCATCGTCGACGATGAGAATTCGGCTCACGTACCAAGCCTTGCACGCCGCCCCGCGTGACCCGGGACACGCTTGGGGCTCTTCGCAAGCGGACCGCAAGTGCCCGCCAAGTCCTTGACGGCAGAGTGCACAGCATGACGAACTCCTGCAAGTCCTGGGCCGGCCCGACCTTCTCCTCCGCCTCCTCCTCAGCCGCGAACCTGGATGAGGGCAAAAGCGCCGCTGGTGCGCCATGAGCCGGGCAGGCTCCGCTCCGCGCCCGCGTCCAGCCCGGTCACCACGTCCGACTTCACGGTCCGCAGCGCCGCGACGGACCCGGGAAAGTACTCGGTGACGCTCTCGAACGGGGTGGTCGCCGGCCAGACCCGATCCCCTACCAGGCGGCGGTAGTTGAGGTCCCCCTTGAGGATCGTCAGCTCCGCCGCCGCGAACCGCGCGGCGAGCCCCTCCGGCGCCTCGTGGAAGGTCAGCGGCGCGCAGTAGAAGTCCTCCGTGTGCAGCCGCAGCCGCCCGTCGCGCAGCGCCGCGGCCAGCCGGCCGCCGATCGCGCTGCCCTCCGGGAACCGCGCCAGCTCGGCGAGCACGTCGGCCGCCAGAGCGTCGGAGACGAAGTACGGCGCCGGCTTGACGTGCAGCTCGGCCCGGGCCGCCCGCCCGGTGCGCAGCAGGAAGTCCAGTAGCACCAGGTCGGGCAGCAGCTCCCGCCCGGCGTTGTCGGCCACGAGCACCACCACCCCGCCGCGCAGCACCTCCCACATCCGCTTGCGCTCGTCCACGAGCAGCTCACCGGCGGGCTGCTCCGCCCGCTGCACCAGCCGGAAGCCGAGGTCGGCCCGGTTGCCCCACAGCGCCGCCGCCACCACGCCGGCCGCCTGTTCCTCCTCGGGCAGCTCCTGCAGCGCGTCGAGCTCCGCCAGCTCCTGCGGCCCGGGCAGGTCCGCCGCCTTCTGCGGCCCGAAGGGGTCGATCCCCCGCCAGGCACCCGCCGCGTAGTAGCCCACGGCCTCCAGCAGCCGCCGGTAGAAGAAGTTCTCCGCCCAGAGGAACGGCACGTCGTACCACGACCGCCCGTACATCCCCTCACCCCACGCGGCCCACGCCTCGGCGTCGTGCGCCCCGGCATCCAGCGGCGTCACGACGCCGGAGTGCAAGAGCCGTTCGAGCCGCCGCCGTACCTCGGGTGGGTAAGGATGATCGGCGAGGACCCGCCGCACGATCGCCGGGTGCCGGTCCCGCAGGACCGAATGGGGAAACGACGACGGGTCACTGCTGACGATCACGGGTGGCGCGAGGGGCATGCGGGCAGTATCACCCGTAAACTCGAGCCATGTCGGAGGAGTTGTTCTATGCACTTCTCGTGATCGCCGGACTACTCATGGTCGCCATGCTGGTCCTGGCGATCTTCCTGGCCCTGCGGGTATGGAGGACCGGCAAGTACCTCCAGTCCATGGGCCTGGGCGGCAAGTGGGTCTTCTGGGGCGCCATCGCCTACACCGTCTTCCCCGTCGACCTGCTACCCGACCCGATCTACATCGACGACGTCGGCGTCCTGGGCGGCGCGCTGATCTACCTGACCCGCCTGGCGGCGAAGGCCAAGGCGCAGCGCGAGGTGCAGGGCAAGCCGCTCTACCCGCCACAGGCGCAGCGCCCGGCACAGGGCAGGCCGCCCCACCCGCCGCAGCCGCAGCGCCGCCCTCCGCAGCGCACCCGCCCGTAGCAGCGCCGTCCTTCGCAGCAGCGCCGTCCTCCGCAGCGGCGCCGCCCCAGGAGCGGCGGCC
>NZ_JBFAZW010000166.1:0-17386 GCF_040682015.1 Dactylosporangium sp. NPDC051485 | reverse complement strand
GCCGCTGCGGGGAGCGCTGGCGGCCGGGGCCACCGACCGCGTGCACGCGCAGCCGGACCTCATCGCCGCGGGGGCGGTGGACTCGGCGCTGGAGGAACAGGAGCGTACCGACCGGGAGCTGGTCGCGGCGAGCCGGCGGTCCGCGGCGCTGACCGGCGCGTCGGCCGCGGTCACCGCGCTCTGCGTGGGGCTGAGCGTGCTGGCCGGGCTGGTCGCGGGCGCGATCGCGGTGCGGGCCGGGTCGCTGCCGGGGGAGCTGCTGGCGGTCGTCGTGCTCACCCCACTCGCCGTGTTCGAGACCGTGGCCGTCGTGCCCGTGGCCGCCCAGGGCCTCGCGGCCGCGCGGGCAGCCCTCGCCCGGCTCGCCGAGCTGACGAACATCGCCGACCCGACCCCGGACCCGGCCACCCCGGCGGGCCTGCCGTCTTCGATCGCCGCGACGGAGGCCGGTGCGGTGCTGCGGCTGGAGGGTGTCACGGCCGGGTGGGTCGCGGGGCGGCCCGTGGTGCGGGACCTGTCGTTCGAGGTCCGGGCGGGGCGGCGGGTCGCGCTCGTCGGGCCGAGCGGGGCGGGGAAGACCACCGTCGCGGCGTTGCTGTTGCGGTGGCTGGACCCGGCGGCCGGGCGGGTCACGCTCGGCGGGGTGGACCTGCGCGAGCTGGCCGGGGACGACGTGCGGCGGGTGGTGGGGCTGCTGTCCGACGATGCGTACCTGTTCGACACCACCATCGAGGGGAACCTCCGGGTGGCGCGGGAGGAGGCCACGCAGGAGGAGCTGTTCGAGGCGCTGCGGGCGGCTCGGATCGACGGGTGGGTGCGGTCGTTGCCGGAGGGGCTGGGGACGCTCGTCGGGGAGCACGGGGCCGCAGTGTCCGGTGGGCAGCGGCGGCGGCTCGCGCTGGCCCGGGTGCTGCTGGCCGGGTTCCCCGTGCTGGTGCTGGACGAGCCCACCGAGCACCTCGACGAGCAGACCGCCGGGGAGCTGCTGGACGATCTGCTCGACGCGACCGCGGGGCGGACCGTGGTGCTGATCACGCACCGTACCGATGTGGCGGCCCGGGTCGATGACGTCGTGGTGCTGGAGAAGGGCAGACCGGCCGCCGTCGCATGACGCCGTTGCGGCCGTCTCGGCGAGCCGCCTTGGTAGTTACCCATCCGCTGCCCGAGTTTCGCCGTGCTCGGTGCCTGCGACTGTCCGGAGGGTGGGTGAGGCGGGCTCCGACCCGGCCTCGTTGCCCGCTGCTCGCGTGGCGTCGGGTTGCGGTCGCAGGCGGTTCATGTCTCGCATGGCGGGCAGCGTGAGTACAGCGGTGGTGGCGACAAGGAAGATCGCCGCGAATGTGAGCAGGGTGGTGCGTAGGCCGGTGGCTTCGATGAGGCCGCCCGCCAGCAGCGGGCCTATGGGGGTGCCGATCCAGGCGCTGGCTTTGATCGCGCCGAGCGTGCGGGCGCGCAGCTGTGGCGGGACGCGCTCGTAGAGGACGGCGTGGAGGATCGGATTGAGCCCGCCGACGGCGAGACCGGCGACGAACGCGGCGGTCAGCGCGGGTGGCAGCGTGCCGGTCAGGGCGAGGACGAGTGACAAGGGGGCGCCGGCGACGAGCGTCCCGATCGTGAAGACGACCCGTCTGGGCAGCTTCGGCCCCAAC
The DNA here is from genome assembly GCF_040682015.1 of Dactylosporangium sp. NPDC051485. NCBI lineage: Bacteria > Bacillati > Actinomycetota > Actinomycetes > Micromonosporales > Micromonosporaceae > Dactylosporangium > Dactylosporangium sp. NPDC051485. The sequence continues at coordinate 15,737 of NZ_JBFAZW010000166.1, read as the reverse complement.
CAGGCGGCGGTGAGTGCACCGATGAGGGCTCCGGCCCCGAGTGCGCCGGCGATGAGGCCAAGGGCTCGGGGCTGGTGCAGGTGCTCGCGGATCCAGACGGGCACGAGCACGGCGTTGATGCCCTGGTCGAGCAGGTTGGTCACGGCGATCATGGCGACCAGCACGAGCAGCAACCGGTCGGTGCGGATGAACCGCGCGCCCTCGGCAAGGTCCGCCGCGTATTGACGTGTGCTCAGTCGCCGTTGCGAACGCTGCGGCTGAGCGGCCGTCGGGACGAGCAGGGCGACGAGTGCGGCGGCGAGCGCGAAGGTGATGCCGTCAACGAGCACGACCGCTGGAGCTCCGAGCGCCGAGACCATGACGCCGGCCGCTGCGGCGCCCACGAACAGGCCGGTCTGGTTTGCGCTGCCGTTCAGGCCGGCGGCACGTTCCAGCGGCACTGCTCCCAGACCTGCCGCTCCGGGCACCAGGACTTGACCTGCGCAGTCGGCCACGCCCCGAAGCGCACCCGCGACGGCCACCAAGGCGGCGAGCGCGCCCGACGGTAGAAGGCCGATGACGTAGAGGCCGGGAATGGCACACACCGCAACGGCTGCGGCGGCGTTGCCCAGCACATATGCCCGCCGGGCGCCGATACGGTCGACCAGCGGTCCGCCGAGCGCCTGCATCGCGACGTACGGCGCCAGCTCAGCGAAGGCGATCAGGCCGGTGCGGGTGGCGCTGCCGGTAGAGGTGAGCACCAGCCACGGGATCGCCAAGGCCGACATCGACGTGCCGAGCACCGAGACGAGGTGGGCAACCAACTGTCCGGTCAGCGGCCGCCGCGAGAGGTTCTTCGTCATGACGCCACGACGTTTCGTGGCCTCTGCTCCATAGCAGCCCCCCGTGGCGGCCCGGCGACGGACACTCGATCGTATCGAGGCTGCGGGATTGGACAAGTGCTCGTGGGTGGGCATCGACGCCTGTGCCGAATCTCCGGGACCACCGGGACCAAGGGCCCGCCGGCGTCGGGGCCGCCGGACACGCCCGCGTCGCCGGGCCGCCACACGGCGATCACGTCCACGTCGAGCGCAATCTTGGTAACGTCCTGAGCGGAGGCACGGGGCGCTCCACTATGGACGTCGGGACGCAGCGCGTTTCCGGTAGCGTTCTTGTGGAGATGCATGCCGGTGGGTCCCGGGCGGGTCGGGACCACCGGCCCTAGTGTGGCGCGGCATGGCGAGCGAAGGTGAAAGCAGGACCACGGCAGACACCGAGGAGGGGAGCATGGCCATGACGCAGACAGCCCGCGCCGGAATCGACCAGGTCGCCGAGGCCTCGATCGCGGCCCTGCGCGCCCCGTCCGTGTTCAACACGCAGCCCTGGCGCTGGCGGCTGGCCGGCGACCGCGGGGAGCTGTGGGCCGATCACTCGCGCCGGCTGTCCGGGCTCGACCCGGAGGGCCACCTGCTGCTGCTCAGCTGCGGCGCGGCGCTGCACCACGCGACCGTGGCGCTGCGCGCGGCCGGATACGCCGCCGACGTCGACCGGCTGCCCGACCCCGGGCGGCCCGACCTGGTCGCCTGGCTGCGGACCGGGGAGCGGGTGGAGTCCGACGACCGGCTGTTCCGGGCGATCTACCAGCGGCGCACCGACCGGCGGCCGTTCGGCGACGAGCGGCCCGCCGCGGCCGTGCTCGCCGAGCTGCGGGTTGCCGCGCTGCGACACGGCGTACACCTGCAGCTCGTGCGGGACGATCAGGTGCCGGCGTTCGCGGCCGCGGTGGCGCACGCCGGGGCGGTCGAGCACGGCGACCGGCGGTTCCGCGACGACCTGCTGGCCTGGACGACCCGCCCGGGGTCGCAGCGCGACGGCGTGTCGGCGCGCACCGTCGTGGCGGCCGGCGGGCGCACGATCGCGCCGCGGGACTTCGCCCAGGCGTGGCCGGCGGGGCTCGCCGCCGGGGCGGGGACGGACCGGGGGACCGTGTATGCGGTGCTGGCCACCGACGCCGAGGAGCCCCGCGACTGGCTGGCCGCGGGCGAGGCGCTCTCCGACGTCTGGCTGACCCTCACCGCGGGCGGGCTGGCCGCCTCGCCGATCAGCGAGGTGGTCGAGGTGCCCGGCGTGCGCGCGGCGCTGCGCCGGCTGATCGGCGGTGCCGGGCGGCCGGCGATCGCCATGCGTATCGGGATTGCCCTGCCCGATAGCGCGACGGTGCCGGCCAGTGCCCGGCGTTCCGGCACCGAGATGGTCGGTCTGGCATGACACGAAGCCAGGCTCATGCAGCGCCCAATCCGGGTAACACAACGGTGCCGGCCGGCGCCCGGCGGTCCGGCACCGAGATGGTCGGTCTGGCGTGACTCGAAGCCAGGCTCGTGCAGTACCGAATCCAAAGGAAGGAACCCTGAGGTGAACACTCTCGGCGACGAGGAAGTCGCACGGCTCGACGCTTGGTGGCGGGCCAACAACTACCTCACCATCGGCCAGATCTACCTCAAGGACAACCCACTGCTGCGCCGGCCGCTCGTGGCGGAGGACATCAAGCCGCGGCTCCTGGGGCACTGGGGGACCAGCCCGGGGCTGTCGTTCATCTACGCCCACGTGTCGCGGCTCATCGGTCGCACCGGGCAGCAGGCGATCTACCTGGCCGGCCCCGGACACGGCGGCCCGGCGCTGGTCGCGGCCGGCTACCTGGAGGGTACGTACAGCGAGATCTACCCCAAGGTCAGTCTCGACGAAGGCGGCATGCTGCGGCTGTTCCGGCAGTTCTCCAGCCCCGGCGGCATCCCCAGCCACGTCTCCGTCACCACCCCCGGCTCCATCCACGAGGGCGGCGAGCTCGGGTACGTCCTGGTCCACGCGTTCGGCGCGGTGATGGACAACCCGGACCTGCTGGCCGTGGCCGTCGTCGGCGACGGCGAGGCGGAGACCGGCCCGCTCGAGGGCTCGTGGAAGGGCATCTCGTTCCTGAACCCGACCCGCGACGGGGCGGTCCTGCCGATCCTGCACCTCAACGGGGCCAAGATCGCCGGCCCGACGGTGCTGGGCCGCAAGGACCCGGCCGAGGTGCGCGCGCTGCTGGAGGGGCACGGCTACGAGGTGCTGGAGGTCTCCGGCTCCGACGTGCCGGGCATGCACCACCGCTTCGCGGCCACCCTGGAGGAGGCCCACGGCAAGATCCGCGCGATCAAGGAGGCCGGCTGGACCGGCGCCCGCCCGCGCTGGCCGCTCATCGTCCTGCGCACCCCGAAGGGCTGGACCGGCCCCGAGAAGGTCGACGGCATCCAGGTGACCGGCACGTGGCGGTCCCACCAGGTGCCCCTCGCCGGCGTGAAGGAGAACCCGGAGCACCTCGCGCTGCTGGAGCAGTGGCTGCGCTCGTACCGGCCGGAGGAGCTCTTCGACGACAACGGCGCCCCGGTCGAGCTGGTGCGCTCCCTGGCCCCGGCCGGCGAGCTGCGCATGAGCGCCAACCCGCACGCCAACGGCGGCCTGCTCACCCGTGACCTGGCCCTGCCCGACTTCCGCAAGTACGCGATCGACGTCCCGGCCCCGGCGACCGAGCGGGCCGAGTCGACCCGCCGCCTCGGCGAGCTGCTGCGTGACGTGTACCGCGACAACCCCGACAACTTCCGCCTCTTCTGCCCCGACGAGACCAACAGCAACCGGCTCGGCGCCGTGTTCGACGTCTCCGACCGGGCGTTCGCCGAGCGGGTCACCGACGCCGACGTGGCCATCTCCCACGACGGGCGGGTCATGGAGGTGCTCTCCGAGCACAACTGCCACGGCTGGCTGGAGGGCTACAACCTCACCGGCCGGCACGGCATGTTCGCCACGTACGAGGCCTTCGCGATGGTCTCGGCGTCGCAGACCGTGCAGCACGGCAAGTGGCTGCAGGAGGGCGACCGGCTGCCGTGGCGGGCCAAGGTGCCCAGCTTCAACATCCTGCTCACCTCCACCGCCTGGCGCAACGACCACAACGGCTTCTCGCACCAGGGGCCCGGGCTGATCCAGGTCGTGCTCACCCAGCGCGGCGACATCGCCCGGGTGTACCTCCCGCCGGACGCCAACTGCCTGCTGTCGGTGGCCGACCACTGCCTGCGGTCGCGCTCCTACATCAACTGCATCGTCATCGACAAGCAGCCGCAGCTGCAGTACCTCGACATGGACGCCGCCGCCGAGCACTGCGCCCGCGGCGCGGGGATCTGGTCCTGGGCCGGCACCGACGACGGCAGCACCGACCCGGACATCGTGCTGGCCTGCGCCGGCGACGTGGTGACCATGGAGACCGTGGCGGCCGCGCAGATCCTGCGGGAGCGGCTGCCCAAGTTCCGGGTCCGGGTCGTCAACGTCGTGGACCTCATGACCCTGCCGCGGCGCAAGGACCACCCGCACGGCATGAGCGAGACGATGTTCACCGAGCTGTTCACCGACACGGTGGACGTCGTGTTCGCCTTCCACGGCTACCCGGGCGCCGTCCATCAGCTCGTGCACGGCCGGCCGGACGCCGACCGGTTCCGGGTGCGCGGGTTCGTCGAGGAGGGCACGACCACCACGCCGTTCGACATGACCGTGCGCAACCGGGTGTCGCGGTACCACCTGGTCATGGACGCCATCAACAACGCCAAGCGGCTCCCGCCCGGCGCCACCGAGCTCAAGGAGTGGTGCGAGCGTAAGCTGGCCGAGCACGCCGAGTACGTCGTCGAGCACCTCGAGGACATGCCTGACGTGCGGGACTGGAGTCTGTAATGACCACCGGCACGACCGACCGGCTGGCCGCGGCGGCGGATGCCGCCCGGCTGGCCCCCTCGGTGCACAACACCCAGCCGTGGCGCTGGGTGGTGCACGAGGACCGGCTGGAGCTCTACGCGGAGCCCGCACGGCAGCTGAGCGAGCAGGACCCCGACGGGCGCCTGCTGACCCTCAGCTGCGGCGCGGCGCTGCACCACGCCCTGGTGGCGCTGGTCGCCGAGGGCTTCGCCGCGAGGGTGGAACGCCCGGCGGCGGCGCCCCTGGCGGTCGTGCACGCCGAGCCCCAGGGCCCGGCCGATCCTGCGGCGATGCGTCGCCTGCAGTTGCTGCGCGTGCGGCATACGGACCGGCGGGTGGCCTCGGAGGAGCCGATTTCCGCAGCTGTACTGCAGGAGCTCACCGAGGCCGCCCGGCGCTCCGGCGCGCGGCTGGCCGTGCTGAACCGCGACCAGGTCCTCCAGCTGGCGGTGATGATCGAGCACTCCGGCGAGGCCCAGCAGCACGACGAGCGGATGCGCGCGGAGACCGCCGAGTGGGTGGGCGGGGAGCGGCCCGAGGGCACCGGCCTGCCCGATGCCGTCATCCCGGCCGAGCTGCCCCTCACCACGGTCGCCGAGCGCGACTTCGGGGTCGGCACCGGCAAGCTGGACGCCGGGGCCGGGCACGACACCGCCGCGCAGTATGCGATCCTGCACGGCGACGGCGACGACCCCGCAGACTGGTTGCGGGCCGGCGAGGCGCTGTCGGAGCTGTGGCTGTCCGCCACCGAGCACGGCGCGGCGGTGCTGCCACTGAGCAGCCCCGTGGAGATGGCCTTCACGCGGCAGGCGCTGCGGCGGATGCTCGGCGAGACCGGCTACCCGTTCCTGGTCCTGCGGCTGGGCACGGCGGACCCGGACCACGCCGGTCCGCCGCACACGCCGCGCCTGTCGGCCGAGCAGGTCATCGAGATCGTGTAGCTAAGGCCTGTTTCATGACTGGGGTGGGAGCGAGGCGGAGTCCAGATTTCGTCTGCGTGCGGCCCGCGGAAGCCAGGCTACCGGTGTTGTAACCGGGCTTTCGCGGGACGTGCGCAGGCGGAATCTGGGCCCGCCGCAGCCCCGCCTCAGTCATGAAACAGGCCTTAAATCGGGATGTGCCAGCGCACCTGTGTGCCGCCCGCGTCCGCCGCCTCGACGGTGCACTGACCGCCGAGGTCGGCGGCGCGGGCGCGCATGTTGGGCAGGCCGTTGCCGCCCTTCGCCAGGTCGCCGAGGCCTCGTCCGTCGTCCTCGACGGTGAGGCCGAGGCGCCCGCCGCCGACGGCGATGGTCACCTTGGCCGACGTGGCCTGGGCGTGCTTGGCCACGTTGCTCAGCGACTCCCGCAGCACCGCCAGCAGCGCCGTGCGGCAGTGGTCCGGCACCGCGGTGTCGATCGGCCCGTCGAGGTGCAGCGTGGGCCGGAAGCCCAGCGACTCGCCGGCCTCGTCGAGCAGGTCCCGGATCTCCTTGCGCAGGCTGTGCTGGGAGGCCCCGCGCAGCTCGAAGATCGCCCCGCGGATGTCGCGGATGGTGGTGTCGAGGTCCTCGGTGACCCGGCCGATGCGCTCGCGCACGTCGTCCTGCGTGGTGCGGTACGCGGCCCCCTGCAGCTGCATGCCGGCCGCGAACAGCCGCTGGATGACCACGTCGTGCAGGTCGCGGGCGATGCGCTCGCGGTCGCCGACCACGGCCAGCATCTCCCGCTCGTCCTGGGCCCGGGCCCGCTCCAGGGCCAGCGCCGCCTGCCCGGCGAACGACTCGACCATCGCCAGCTCGTCGCCCTCGGTGATCGGCGTGCCGTCCCGGCCGAAGGCGACGACCAGCGCGCCCAGCGCCACCCCGCCCACGGCCAGCGGCACGAGCAGCGCGGTGCCGGTCGGCAGCAGGATCGGCCAGTTCGCCGCCGAGCCGAGGTCCGCGCTCACGGCCAGCCGCCGGTGCGCCAGCACCTCGGCGAACTCGCTGCCGGCGACCGGGATCGACCAGCCGGTCGAGCCCTCCGGCCCGCCGGCGGCGACCTCGACGGTGAGCCGCTCGCCGTACTCGTCGGCCAGCAGCACCATGGCCAGCTGGGCCTGCGCCACCTCGCGGGCCCGGGTGGCGACCAGCGCCAGGGCCTCGGTGCGGCGCACCTCCCCGAGCAGCACCGCGGTGATCTCGGCCGCCGCCAGCAGCCAGCGCTGCCGCCGCTCGGCCTGCGCGTAGAGGCGGGCATTGTCGATCGCCGCGCCGGCCGCCACCGACAGCGCCGACATCAGGTCCTCGTCGTCCTGCGTGAACGGCTCCCCGCCGCGCTTCTCGGCGAGGTACAGGTTCCCGAACACCTGGTCGCGGATGCGCACCGGCACGCCGAGGAAGCTGTGCATGGGTGGGTGGTTGGGTGGGAACCCGTAGGCGCGCGGGTGCTTGGTGATGTCCTCGAGCCGGATCGCGCGGGGCTCGTCGATGAGCAGCCCGAGCACGCCGTGGCCGCGGGGCAGGTCCCCGATCGCCGCCCGCTCCGCGTCGCTGACCCCGTGGTTGATGAACTCGACGAGCATCCGGTCCGCGCCGATGACGCCGAGCGCGCCGTACCGCGCGTCGGCCAGCCGGCACGCGGCCTCCACGATGCGCTGCAGCGTGCTGTGCAGGTCGAGGTCGGACCCGATGGCCACGACGGCGTCGAGCAGCGCGCTGAGCCGCTCGCGGCTCGTCATGACCTCGCCGACGCGGGCAAGGAGCTCCTGCAGGAGGGCGTCGAGGTCTACGCGCGAGAGTTCGGGCAGAGGCAGGGACGTCACGGCTTCTTTTGTATCAAGCGCGACGCGAGCACCGCCGCCTGCGTCCGCCGCTCCAGCCCCAGCTTGGCCAGCAGGCTGGAGACGTAGTTCTTCACCGTCTTCTCCGCCAGGAACATCCGCTCGGCGATCTCGCGGTTGGTCAGCCCCTCGGCCACCAGCAGCAGGATCTTGCGCTCCTGCTCGGTGAGGTCCTTGAACTCGTCGGGCTGCTCGGGCCCGCGCCGGATCCGCTCCAGCACCCGCGCCGTGACCGCGGGGTCGAGCAGCGACTGCCCGGCGGCCACCCGCCGCACGGCGTCGACGAGGTCGGTCCCGTGGATCTGCTTGAGCACGTACCCGGCCGCGCCGGCCATGATCGCCGCGAACAGCGCCTCGTCGTCGTCGTACGACGTGAGGATCAGCGCGTTGATCGACGGGTCGACGGAGCGGATCTCCCGGCACACGTCGATCCCGCTGCCGTCGGGCAGCCGCCCGTCGAGGACGGCGACGTTGGGGCGCAGCGCGGGGATGCGGTGAGCGGCCTCGACGGCCGAGCCGGACTCCCCGACGACCTCGATGTCCCCTTCGCGTTCGAGCATCTCGCGGAGACCGAAGCGGACCACCTCGTGGTCGTCGAGCAGAAAGACGCGGATCATAGGTACCTTCCTACCCGACTTCGTCCAGTTCCGCCCGTGTCCAAGGTCCTGCGTTCGGTCAAGAAATCATTTCGGCGTCGGGATTCGGCGGCGGCCGGGTGGCCATCTGCGCCGATGCCGCTCCCATGACCGGGGCAGGCGGGCCCTGGCCGCGCCGAGCCCGAGGTGCCTGCGGCGCTCGGGGTTTCCCAGGGTGGAGACGTCCGCCTATGCTCGGGGCCGCAACGCCGGTGACGGGGGGACCACGGTGGGAGCTGAGACGCGCGTCGATCCAGGTGTGCTGGACGGGCTGGCCAGGACGGTCCGGGAGCTCGGCGACGACCTGGACACGTCCATGGGGTGGCTGGAGCCGAACACCGGCGCGGCGGTCAGCGCACTGCGCGGGTTCGACTCCGCCAACGCGCTCGAGCGCCTGCATCTGGCGTGGGAGGACGCGGCGAAGGGCTTCGGCCGGCACCTGCGGTCGATGGGCGACGCGCTGGGGGCCTGTGCGCGAGACTACCGGTACACCGACCACGCCGCGGCCGGCAACTTCGCCGGGCTGGAGCGGTGAGCCGCCGGTGGTGAGCTTCGCCGATCTGCACGACCTGAAGACGGGGCCGGTCCGGGCGGCCGGGGACAGCTGGCTCGACCTGTCCAACAACGGCGCCCGGCTCATGACCGAGGCCACGGCGGACCTGCTCGGGCCGGGGCACCGCAGCGGCTGGACGGGCGACGCGGCCGACGCGGCGTTCGCGCGGCTGGACAAGGTCGACGACGAGTTCGAGCTGTTCGGCAAGCAGGCCCGGATGGTGTCGGTGACCCTGCACGGCGCCGCGGACCGGCTCGACGGGCTGCAGCGGCAGCTGCACGACGCCATCGACTCGGCGACCGGCCGGGGGATGCGGGTGCGCGACGACGGGACGGTCGAGCCGCGGATCGTCACGTCGGCCGAGGCGGCGGCGATGCCGGAAAATGAGCTGGACCGGCGGCTGCAGCGCGACGCCCGGGAGGCGGGGCTGGTCGAGCAGCACCTGCGCGACCTGGTCAAGCAGGCGACCGACTTCGACCACGCGCTGACCCAGGTGCTCAACCGGCTCGTGCCGCTGGACCCGAACGCGATGACCGAGGGGGAGTGGCTCGACGCCCAGCAGGACGCCGCGATGGTCGCCGCGCTGTTCGGCAAGGACGTCAGCGCCGTGCCGGCGGCGGGCACCAACCCGGCCGACGCGAAGGCGTGGTGGGACGGGCTGGCGCCGGACGACCGGGCGCTGTACCTGGCCGCGTACCCGGACCGGGTCGGCGCGCTGGACGGGCTGCCGGCCAACGTGCGCGACGACGCCAACCGGCAGAAGCTGCGCGACGACATCGTGATGATGCGCAACGGCCAGTGGCCCAAGGACGTCCCGCACGGCGGGCGGGATCCGCTCGACACCGCCAACCGGCTGCTGAACTCGCTCGAGGAGTCGGAGTACTCGGCGAACCCGGACAAGCGGCTGTACCTGCTGGGCCTGGACAACACCGGCGACGGGCGGGCGATCATCGCCCTGGGCAACCCGGACACGGCCGCGCACACGGGGGTGCTGGTGCCGGGCGTGAACACCGAGCTCGGCGACTTCAGCGGGCAGGTGAGCCGGCTCGACCGGCTGCAGACCGCCGCCGACGCCTACAACAACGGCAGCACGTCGATGATCTGGTGGCTCGACTACGACGCCCCCGAGGCCGACCTCGGCTCGCCCAGCTCGTGGATGACCGCCGTCGGCAGCGACCGGGCCGTCGACGCGGCCGGGCGCCTGCAGAACTTCGACCTCGGCCTGTCCACGTCGCACAACGGCGGCTCGACCGACCTGACGGTCATCGGGCACAGCTACGGCTCGACCGTCGTCGGCAACGCCTCCAGCACCGGCGACGGCCTGCACGCGAACAACGTCATCGTGCTGGGCAGCCCCGGCATGGACGTCGAGTCGGTCGGCGGCCTGAAGATCGACAAGACGCACGTGTACGCCGGGGCGGCCACCGACGATCCGATCTCGTACATCGGCGACGCCCACTCCCTGGTCGGCTTCCTCGGCGTCGACGTCGGCCACGGCACCGATCCGGCCTCGGCCGTCTTCGGCGGCAACGTCCTGAACATCGACACCTCCGGCCACAGCGGATACTGGAACCAGAACTCGGTCAGCCTGGCCAGCCAGGGCGCGATCATCGCCGGCCGGCCCGACAACGCCTCCCTGTACTCGAGGGCATCATGAATCGCCGTCACGCGCTGCCCGCCGCCATCGCGCTCGTGCTGACCCTGTCGGGGTGCGGGCTGTTCGGAAAGGACAAGCCGTTGCAGGTCAAATCCCCCGACGACGTCAAGGCCGAGATCGCCGCCGTCCTGCAGCAGATCCTCGACGACGCCACCCCCGGCACCACCCGCAAGGACAACGGCGTGTCCATCGCGCCCTGCGGCGACGGCGACGCGAACCCCGACGGGCGGTTCGACGCGGTCTCGAGCTGGGTCCTGTTCCCGCCGGAGCAGCAGACCGTTCCCATGATCGACGCCATGCCCGACAAGTGGAAGGCCCATGGCTGGACCATCCTGGAGAACGGCATGCTCAACGACAAGGTCCGCCGGCTGCGGGCCGAAACGCCGAACCACTACGGCATCATCATCTCCGACAACACCAACGGCACCGCCGGGGTGCTGATCAGCAGCGACTGCTACCGCCCGCCGAACCCGGACATGGTCCACTTCTGACCCGCGACCATCCGCTGGACGCACCCGCGGTACGTCAGGCAGGGATGACGAGGGCGCAGCCGCCGTCGTAGCGGCGGTAGGCCAGGTTGCCCCGGCCGGTGGCGGGGTCGGTGAAGAAGAGGAACGGCAGCCAGCCCTCGGTCAGGTGGGCGGCGGCCTCCGCCGGGGTGAGCACCGGGGTCGGGCGGGGGTTCACGGTCGGGGTCGGGGTGCCACTGGGCCCGGCCGGGTGGCGGCTGTGCTGCCGGGAGAGCTGCAGGCCGGTCGGCCCGGCGCGGTGCACCAGCGCGTCCTCGCCCGTCTCGGCGTCGGTGAACAGGTGGGCGTCGTAGTCCATGGCGGCGAGGTGGGCGCCGGCCTGGCAGGAGCGCTGGCGGTGCAGGCGGACCGGCTTGTGGCGGGTGACCTCGGCGCGGCCGGGGACCGCGAGGGGGCGCCGCTCCGGGTCGGGCCACGGCCAGGGGTCCCAGGCGGTGGTGAGGCGGCGGATCTGGCGGTCCAGGCGCACCGTGGCGGCGGCCAGCGTGGCCGCGGGGGACGGGCCGGCCACCTGGATGCGCGCCGGGGCGCCGCAGACCCTGAGGTTGACCTGGATCAGCGTCGGGCCGTCCGGGCAGGGGGCGGCGGTCACCCGGACCTCGGGGCGGTCGGCGCCGCGGTGGCGGCCCACCACCGCGGTGATCATCGCCTGGGCCGCCGTCTCCACTGTCTGCGACATGGGGTCACTGTGCTCGTGCCGTACACCCGCGCACCAGTGCCGAAAGTCCCGGCCTCAGCCGGCCTCGAGGTCCACGACGATTGGGCACGCGGGGCGCGGACCTGCGTGGCACCATCGGCGGGATGACCAGACAGACGCGTCATCTGAGCGTGTACATCGACCGCCCCGTCGCCGAGGTCTACGCCTTCGCCGCCAATCCCGCCAACCTGCCCCGCTGGGCGCCCGGGCTGGGCAGCTCGGTGGTGCAGGAGGACGGCGCCTGGTTCGTGGAGACGCCCGAGGGGCGGGTCCGGGTGACGTTCGCGCCGCCGAACGAGTACGGCGTGCTCGACCACGAGGTGCTGACCCCGTCCGGGGACACCGTGTACGTGCCGCTGCGGGCCATCGCCGACGGCCCCGGCTGCGAGGTGGTCTTCACGCTGCGCCGCCTGCCAGGCATGACCGACGACGAGTTCGACCGCGACACCGGCCTGGTCAGCGGCGACCTGGCGCTGCTCAAGCAGGTCCTCGAGACCGCCTGAGATCCTGGCACCTACGATTTGCCATCGTATCTCCTTGATTGAGGCAGTGCTGGTGGCACGAACTGGGGAGTCTCATCTACTAACATCGGTAGTAGTGTTCGGGAGGCGAGGCCAGCACGGCACGCCACCATTCCCGAAAGGAACCCGCACATGAGCGAGTACGGCGACTTCAGCATGGGTCACCAGTCCGGCGACCTGGAGCAGCTGCACCAGGAGGCCGGCAGCGAGCAGGACTACAACTCGCAGTTCGGCGTCTTCGGCCAGGACCACAGCGCGGCCGAGTCGACCGACTTCGAGACCGGCCGGCACGTCGAGTTCACCGGCGCGGACGGCAGCCACTTCGAGTCGACCGACTACACCAGCTACTCCAACGACTCGACGGAGTCCGACTCGGTGTTCGCCGCCCAGGGCAGCGAGTCCTCGCACGTCGCCGAGTTCTCCGGCCTCGACGCGCTGCGGGCGCAGTTCGACACGAGCTTCGCCGCGGGCACGCACCTCAATGGCGGCGACGCCGGGCTGTCGATCGCCTCGGCCTGACCGCGGCGGGCATGGCCGGGCCGGTTTCCGGTCATGCCCGTCCGCGGCCCTTGCGCGGGGCGATACGCTGACAACATATGCGGACTTTCGCATGAGTCTGCCGGGCATGGAGTTGACACCTTGGACCACCACCATGAGGACCACCACGACGACGACGGCCACAGTCACGGCGTCTCCGCGGACGCGGACCGGCGCTGGCTGGGCCTGGCGCTCGGCCTGATCGTGGCGTTCATGGCCGTGGAGGTCGTGGTCGGGCTGCTGGCCGGTTCACTGGCGCTGCTGTCCGACGCCGCCCACATGCTCACCGACGCCGGGGCGATCGTCCTGGCACTGGTGGCGATGCGGCTGGCCGCGCGCCCCCCACGGGGTGGCTACACCTTCGGGCTCAAGCGGGCCGAGATCCTGTCGGCCCAGGCTAACGGGCTGACGATGCTCCTGCTCGCGGCGTGGCTCGGCGTCGAGGCGGTGCAGCGGCTGGTGCACCCGCCCGCGGTCAGCGGCGGGCTGGTGCTCGTGACCGCGCTGGCCGGGATCGTGGTGAACCTGGCCGCCGCGTGGGCGATGTCGCGGGCCAACCGCGCGAGCCTCAACGTGGAGGGCGCCTTCCAGCACGTCCTCAACGACCTGTTCGCGTTCATCGCCGCCGCGGCGGCCGGCGTGGTCATGGTGACGACCGGGTTCACCCGGGCCGACCCGATCGCCACGCTGGTCGTGGTCGCACTCATGATCAAGGCCGGGCTGGAGCTGGTCCGGGCCTCGGGCCGGATCTTCCTGGAGGCGGCCCCGCCGGGCATCGAGCCGTCCGCGCTGGGCACCCGGCTGGCCGGCCTCCCGGACGTGGTCGAGGTGCACGACCTGCACGTATGGGAGATCACCTCGGGCGAGCCGGCGCTGTCGGCGCACGTGCTGGTGGCCGAGGACGGCGACTGCCACGCCGTGCGGCAGGCGATCGAGCGGCTGCTGCGCCAGGAGTACCGCATCACGCACAGCACGCTGCAGGTCGACCACGCCGACACCGGCCCGGCGGTGCCGTCCGGCGACGAGGCCGGGCCCGACCCGCACTGCACCGGCCCGCACGGCGCGTTGTACCGCCCCGCGACGACCTGACCCGGCACGCGCCCGGGGGGCCGCGCGGGCCGCTACGGGGTTGTCGAGCGCCGCCGGAGGACCACCACGAGCACGAGCACGCCGGCGACGAGCAGCAGCGCGACGCTCATGAGGGCGATCGCGGCGACCGTGCCGGCGGTGTTCCTGCCGGCGGGCGCCGGCTGGGCGATGGCCGGGCCCGAGATGTCCGGCCCGGCCGCCGGCGCGCCGCCCGTGCTGCTCGGCCCGGTCACCGGCACGGCGCCCGCGGTGCTCGGTGCGGCCGCCGGGCGCAGCGTCAGCACCGGTGCCGGGTGCTCGGGCTCCGGGTTGCCGGCCTCGGGCAGGTCGATCCAGCGTGCGACGCTGCCGTCGCTGTAGGTCTCCAGGGTCTTGAAGGCCAGCGCGTGCGCCGTGGCGGGCAGCCGGGCGACGCGGATCGTGTGCACGGCGTCGGCGCGCGGCCGCAGGGCCGGCCCGGAAACGGTGTAGCCGTCCTCCGCCGCGGTGAACGTCCATCCCGGCGGCGCCGACACCAGCTGCACGTCGGCGATGGCGATGCCGGCCGGCAGCACCACCCGCTCGGCCTCGATGCCGGCCCGTGCGGACTCGCCCTCGCCGGTGAACGTGATCGTCACGTCCCGGGCGCCCGCCTGGGCCTTGTCGGCGGCGACCTTCACGTGTGCGGCGGCGGGTGTGGCGGCGAGCAGGACGGTCGCCGCGCCGGCCGCGATCGCGACCGGGTACGCGACCGCCGGCCGCAGACGGCGTGTCGGCATGATGACCCTCCTCGTGGCCCAGGGGCGAGCTGTTGGCACCGTACTACTATCGTTCTTAGCAGTGCGAGGCGGCGTGGGGAGGAGGCGTCCGTGCAGGGGTTCGGCGAGCTGGAGGCGGCGCTCATGGAGCTGCTCTGGCGGCGCGGGACCGCCACGACGGTCCGGGAGGCGCTGGCCGAGCTGCGCTGGCACCGCGAGCTGGCGTATACGACGGTCATGACCGTGTTCGACAACCTGCACCGCAAGGGCTGGCTGACCCGCGAGCCGGCCGGCCGCGCCTACCGCTACCTCCCGGCCATGAGCCGCGACCAGTACGTGGCCCAGACCATGCACGACGCCCTCGTCGACAGCGGCGACCGGCTGGAGGCGCTGACGGCCTTCGTCGGCAAGATGACCCTGGACGAGGCGGCGGCGCTGCGGGCCGCGCTGAGCACGTATGAGCGCCGGATCGGCGGCCGGTGAGCCCCCTGCTGCTGCTGTGCTTCGCCGCCGCGACGGCGGCCGCAGCGCCCCGGCTGGCCGCGGCCGGCTGGCCGGTGCGGGCGCCGCGCCTGGCGGTCCTGCTCTGGCTGGCGCTGTCCGGTGCGATCGTCGGCAGCGTGGTCCTGGCGGGACTGGGCCTGGCCCTGTACTGGGACCGCACCCACGAACTGGTCGGCGGCGCCTGGCACGTGTGCCTCGACGCGCTGCTGGGCCGGCACGGCCGCCCCGGCCAGGCCGCCGCGGCCGCCGGCCTGCTGGGCATGGGCCTGCTGGGCGCGCGGCTGGCGACCAGCGCGGCGCGGATGATCGGCGCCCAGCGGGCCCGCCGCGCTCAGCTGCGGCTGCTGGTGCGACTGGCCGCCGTGCCCGGCGCGGTGCCGGGGGCGACCGTCGTGCGGCACCACGAGCCCGCCGCCTACCTCATGCCGGGCGGCGCCGACATCATCATCACCTCGGCCGCGGTCGACCGGCTGCGCACCGGTGAGCTGTCGGCGGTGCTCGCGCACGAGCGGGCCCACCACGCCGGCCGGCACTACGCCATCACGCACTGGATGCGGCTGCTGACGCAGGCGTTCCCGTGGGCGCGCTGCTTCCGGCTCGGCCACCGTCAGCTGGACCGGCTCGTCGAGCCCTACGCCGATAACCCCTATCCCGTACCCCTGCTCCCCTATCGGACAAAATCACTGTTCGGCAGTGATGCGGGCCCGAGGGCCACACCGAAT
>NZ_JBFAZW010000165.1:0-17447 GCF_040682015.1 Dactylosporangium sp. NPDC051485 | reverse complement strand
GTCAACGTGTCCAACCTGACCGTGGTCTCGGTCCCGGTCGGCCCGGACGGCGGGTTGGCGGCCAGCCGTGTCGCCCGCACCGGCGACCACGACACTGCCCTGGTGGAGGAGCGGTTGCGGCAGCGGCGCCGCAACCGGGCCCTGGACCGGTCCCGCCGTGCCGCGAACCCCGGCCAGTACCGGCTCTCACCACGCCAACAACGCCGCGCCGACCGCCGCCGCACCGCCGGGCTCCCACCCGTGCAGGTCACCATGCCCGGCGGGCCACGGGTCGCGAACACGGCCGGGATACCGGCTCGCGCCTACCGGCATGACATCGTGTCGAATACCTACCGGCGGCTCCGCGGCCGCGTCGCCGCCGACGGTGCTGCCCGCACCCGGGCCGGGCACACCCGCGCCCGGATCACCGCCGCGGCCCTGGTCGCGGTCCATGGCGCCGGGCTGGTGGTCGAGGACGCCGATATCCGTGTCTGGGCCCGGCGGTGGGGCCGCGGTATCCACGCCTTCACCCCCGGCATGCTCCTGACCGCCCTGCGCCGCGAAACCACCGCCGTCGTCGCCCACACCGGCCGCGGACCCGGGCCTGGGCTGGTGCGGGCCGGGACCCGGCATACCGCCTGGACCCAGCACTGCCTCTGCAGCCAGCGAGTCCCGAAGGGCTTGGCGGATCGCCGCCACTCCTGCCCCGGTTGCGGGCTGGCCGGGGACCGCGACCTCGTCGCCGCGCTGATCGGCGCGCACACCGTGCTCACCGACCCCGCCCAGCCGGGTACGGCCCGGGTGGACTGGGATGCGGCGCGGGCGACCCTCGACCGGTACGGGGTCGAGACCATCAACGTAGGGCTGCAAGGAGCCCTGACCGAGTCAACCGGAACCCACCACCCCGACCCCCACCACACTGGTGGACGGTCGCGGCGGCCGCAGCCCACCACCAGCCAGCACGGCCAGTGCCAGGGCGCTCGGCGAACCTTCGGGACAAGCCCTCGACAACCCCGGATGAGCCCCACCACACCAGTGGCCAGGACCACGCCGGAACGACGAGACGCACAACCCGAGCTGTTGAACAAGCCCGGCATTACGACCGGACTTCGATACAGACCTTAGTCGGCACGTCCTGGCTGGTGCAGCCAGGGCGCCACCCTGGGTGCCGCCGCGATCAGGGCGACCGCGAGCGCCGTGATCACCGCCTGCCCGATCCGGCCAGGCGTGATCCCCGGCACGGTGTCCAGCACGTAGTTGGCGTACCCGTTCGCCGCCGCGTCGCTGGCAAGCACGGCACAGCCAAGCAGCAGCCCTTCGATCCGACGCAGCGCCAGCAACAGCGCCGCGAGCGGATCGAACACGGTCAGCGAGGTGAAGTACACCATCAGCCAGGTGGGCGTGGACGAGCTTGGGCCACCCGGCCGGACGCCGAGCAGGTCGCCCAGGTGGACGAGCCCGCCGTACGCGAAGACGCAGACGGCGGCGATCACGACGGCCCGAACCAACGGGGGCACGCCGGCCTGCCACCGGAGCAGTGTCCGTCTCTCCGCGCCCACTGGCCCCCGTTCCGGTCGGGCAGTGCCCCGCCCGCTCGGGCTGCCCGCACCTCCGGTCATGTTGCCGTTTCGGCATCCGGGCGGCCGCTTTCCGGCCACACCATGCCTATCCGGCGCAGGGGGCAATGTTTGTCACCGGGACGGTGTCCATTTACGCACGACGCTATGTTTCATGGTCAGGTCGGGGTGGTCATGGCCTACATTGGGCAGCATGGCAGCCGGGGGACGGCCGTACGTGCCGGTGCCGGTTCGTATTGCGGTCACGGGATTCAACGCGGTCGGGGGCGTCATGCTGGCGCTGGCGCTGGCTGCGTTGGGGGTGCTGCTGTCGGGGCTGCAGGTGGATCCGGTGGCTCAGGGAGGTACCGGATATCTGGACTTCGTGCTCTTCTTCAACGCCGTGCTGTTCCTCTCGCCGTTGGCGGCCGTGCTGGTCTTCCTCGGGCTGCGGATCAAACGGGGGGAGCACTGGGCGTGGCTGGCCAGCCTCGTGTTCTGGGGCTTTGCCGGGACGATGATGCCGCTGCTGACCTGGCTGCTCGACGCGCCGACGTCGTTCGGGCTGGTGCCGGTGCTGTGCGCAGGGACGCTGCTGGGGTTGTTGCTCACGCCGCAGGCCCGGATCCACTGCGCCGAGCCCGACGACGAGTGAGCGCCGGGGCGGGCTACGGCAGGGGGTCGGCGAGGTAGCGCTGGACGGTGGGGGCGATGTTGCGCACAACCTCGTCAGGGCGCATGGAGGCCAGGGGTTCGAGCTTCAGGACGTACCGCATCATGGCCATGCCGATCATCTGGGACGCGACGAGGGCGGCGCGCCTCGGGGCCTCGGCCGGGTCGAGGTGCAGGGCCTTTGTCGCGCGGCGCAGGATCTGGGTCACCAGGAACTCGCGCAGCATGCGGGCCGACCACTCGTGCTGCATCGCGCTGCGGAGAAGGGCCACGCCGGCATTGCCGGCGGGGGAGTCCCACACGGCCAGGAACGTGCCGACCAGGCGCTCGCCGACGCCGTCCAGGCCAGGCTCGAAGATCTGCGGCAGGATCCGGCCCGGGTCGAAGGGGGCCTCCATCGTGGCCAGGAACAGCTGGTCCTTCGGGCCGAAGTAGTGGTGCACCAGCGCCGGGTCCACGCCGGCGCTGGTCGCGATCTGCCGGATGGACGCCCCGTCGAAGCCGCGCTCCGCGAAGGCGGTGCGGGCCGCGGCCAGGATGGCCTCGCGCGTGTCCTGGTTGCCGGGGCGTCGTCCGGTGCGGGGCATGAGCCTCTTTCTGCCGTTCGTCGGGGACCGGGCGCCCGCTTGGCGGCTTCCGCGCGCAGGCGCCGTGGTCGTGGTGCGGTGCCTGCCGTCCGGGGACTCGTGAACGGCGCTAGGCGGTTCGGCGGCGCAGTGTCGCCGCACCGAGCAAGAGTGCCACGAGCACGCAGCCGACGATGATGGCCAGGTCTCGCCACATGACGGCGGTGGGGTCGGCGTGGGTGCCGAGTTCGGTGAGGGCCTGCACGGCGTACGACATGGGCAGCGCGTCGCTGATCGCCTCCATCCAGCCCGGCATGCGATCGCGGGGCTGGAGCAGGCCGCAGAGGAGGACCTGTGGCAGTACCACCGCGGGCATGAACTGCACGGCCTGGAACTCGCTGTCGGCGAAGGCGCTGACCAGCAGGCCGAGGGCCATGCCGAGCACCGCGTTGCCGACCGCGATCACGCCGACGAGCCACGGCGGGCCGAGCGTGTCCAGGCCCAGGAGCCAGAACGCCAGGGTCGAGACGACGGCGGCCTGCACGGCGGCGGCGACCGCGAAGGCGATCCCGTAGCCCAGCAGGATGTCGACCTTGCCGATCGGGGTGGTGAGGAGCCGCTCCAGGGTGCCGCTGGTCCGCTCGCGCAGCATCGCCACGCTCGTCAGCAGGAACATGATGACCAGCGGGAACACGCCGAGCATGATGAGCCCGACGCGGTCGAAGAGCCGCGGGTTGTCGTCGTAGAGGTACCGCAGCAGGGTCAGCAGGACCGTCGGGACCACGAGGATCAGCGCGATCGTCCGGCGGTCGTGGCGCAGCTGGCGCAGGATCCGGCCGGCGGTGCCGAAGGTGTGTCGCAGCGACATGGGTCAGGCCACCTTCTCCGGGTCGTGGGCCAGCTTCTCGGGATCGTTCGCCTGCGGCTCGGGGTCGTTGGCCTGCACGAGCCTGAGGAAGGCTTCGTCCAGGTCGTCGGTGCCGGCGTTGCGCCGTACCGCTGCGGGGGTCTCGTCGGCGATCAGATGGCCCTCGCGGATCAGCAGGAGGCGGTCGCAGCGGCCGGCCTCGTCCATCACGTGGCTGGAGACCAGCAGGGTGGAGCCCGCCTTGGCCATGGCGTGGAAACGCTGCCAGAGCTCGTTGCGCAGGACCGGGTCCTGGCCGACCGTCGGCTCGTCGAGGACCAGCAGCTGGGGCCGGCTCACGATCGCGCAGGCCAGCGAGGCGCGGGCGCGCTGGCCGCCGGAGAGCTGGCCGACCAGCTGGTCCTTGGCCGTGCTCAGCCCCACGTCGCTGACGGCCGCGTCGGCCTCCTTGGCGCCGAGGCCGTAGAGCGAGGCGAAGTACCGCGCGTTCTCACGGATGGTCAGGTCGGCGTACACGCTCGGCGCCTGCGTGAGGTAGCCGACCTTGTCGCGCAGCGGCCGCGAGCCGGCGGGATGGCCGAGCACCGTGACCCGGCCGCTGACGATCTTCTGCACGCCGACCACGGCGCGCATGAACGTGGTCTTCCCGCTGCCGCTCGGCCCGAGCAGCCCCGTGACGCTGCCGCTGGGCACGCTGCAGGTGAAGTCGTGCAGCACCCGCCGCTTGCCGCGCGCGATCACGAGGTGCTCGACCTCGATCGCGTTACCCATCGTCGGTCCCTTCTCCCTGATTTCAACGCCTGTTGAAATCAACGCTAAATGCAATCTGACCACGACGTCAAACCTGCAAATGCGACAGGGGCGGACCGGAATGTCCCGGCCCGCCCCTGTTAGAAGCCTTCAGCGGTACTTCAGAGCGACAGCACCCGCTCCAAGAAGTCCTTGTACTGCCGCAGCGCGACCCGCAGCGACTCGGTGTCGGGCCGCTTCGACGACGTGCCGGGGTCCAGCGCGTGCTGCTGCTCCTGCAACTTCTCCGCCAACGTCTCGATCGCGTCACTGACGACCGCCGACGCCCGCGCGACCGCCTTGACCGGGTCCTCGACGAACTTGGACTCCGCCTTCACCAGCTGCTGCCGGAACTTGTCCGCCCGCTTACGCTTCCAGACCACGATCCGCCGCTCGACAATGTCCCCGGGCGCCAGCTGCACCGGCGCGACGGCCGCGTGCTCGAACTCGTCTTCCTCCTCGTCCTCCTCGAGCTCCTCCTGGAGGTCCTCCTCGAGCAGCACGACGATCGCGGCCTGCTCTTCGTCCTGCTCCTCGCCGTCGACGTCGTCGACCTCGGCCACGAGGAACGCGGCCTCGACGTCCTCGTCCTCGTCTTCGTCCACGGACGCCACGACCTCGTCGCCGTCTTCGTCCGCCCCGTCCTCGTCTTCGGCGTCCGCCTCGGCCACGGGCTCGTCGCCGGCTTCCTCGGCCTCAACCTCCGCTTCGGCCTCGGCCTCTACGGCGACCTCGGCCTCGGCCTCGACATCCGCGACCTCGGCGACCTCGACCACGACCACCGCGGCCTCGGGCTCGTCCTCGTTCGCCTCGGCCTCGCCGTCCTCGTCCGTCTCTTCGTCGCCCTCAGCGTCCACCGCGGCCACGGGCTCATCATCGGCGCTCTCGGCGTCGACGTCCGCGACCTCGACGATCTCGACCACGACCACGTCCGCCTCGGGCTCGTCCCCGGCGGCTTCGGCTTCCAGCTCCGCGTCGGCCTCCTCGGCCTCAGCAACGGCGTCTTCGGCAGCGTCTTCCGCGGCCTCGGCCTCAGCAACGGCGTCTTCGGCAGCGTCTTCCGCGGCGTCGGCCTCAGCAACGGCGTCTTCGGCAGCGTCTTCCGCGGCCTCGGCCTCAGCAACGGCGTCTTCGGCAGTCTCTTCCGCGGCGTCGGCTTCGGCAACGGCGTCTTCGGCGGCGTCTTCCGCGGTTTCGGCCTCAGCGACGGCGTCTTCGGCGGCGTCTTCCGCGGTTTCGGCCTCAGCGACGGCTTCCTCGGCGGCGTCTTCCGCGGCGTCGGCTTCGGCGACGGCGTCTTCGGCGGCGTCTTCCGCGGTTTCGGCCTCAGCGACGGCTTCCTCGGCGGCGTCTTCCGCGGCCTCGGCCTCAGCGACGGCCTCTTCGGCAGTCTCTTCCGCGGCGTCGGCTTCGGCAACGGCGTCTTCGGCGGCCTCTTCGGCGGTTTCGGCCTCAGCGACGGCCTCTTCGGCAACGGCCTCGGCGACGTTCTCCTCAGCGGCCTCGGGCTCGGCGTCGGTCTCCGCCGCCGGCTCCTCGCTCAGCTCGTCTGCGGCCTCGTCCTCGGCCTCCGCCGCGGGCTCCTCGCCGGCGTCCTCCTCGGTCACCGCCTCCGTCTCGTCCGCAGCCGCGACGTCCTCCGAGTCCGCAGCCGGTTCGTCGCCTTCCTCCGCCTCGACCTCCGCGACCGGCTCTGCATCGTCGTCCGCCTCGCTCTCCGCGGCGTCGGCGTCGCTTTCCGCGGCGGGCTCGGCGTCGCCCTCGGCTACCTCCGCCTCGGCATCCTCATCGGCGGCGTCCTCGACGACCACCTCGGCGGCCGGCTCCTCCGCGGCCTCCTCGCTCTCGTCTGCGACCTCGTCCGCAACGGCCTCGACCGTCTCGTCCGCGGCTGCCTCGGCCTCGTCGGCGTCCGCCTCGTCGCCGGGCTCCGCCACGGCCTCGACGTCGTCGGCCGCCTCGGCGACGGGCTCCTCGTCGCCCGTCTCCGCAGCATCGTCGTCCGCCTCGGCGTCGACCGCTTCGGCCTCGACCGCGGCCTCCGCCTCGGGCTCCTCGTCGGCCTGAGCCTCGGCCTCGGGCTCAGCCTCCGCTGCAACCTCGGCGTCCGCCTCGGTTTCCTCGGCCGTCGCTGCCTCGGTGCTCGCCTCAGCTTCGGCGTCGTCGACCGCTACCTCGGCCGCGGGTTCCTCGTCGGCGTCGGCCTCCGCCGCAACCTCGGTGTCCGCCTCGGCCTCGGCCTCCTCGGCCACGGCCTCCGCCTCGGCGATGGCCTCGGCTTCGGGCTCGTCGGCGGTCTCGGTCTCGGCGACGACCTCAGCTTCGTCGGTCTCGGCTTCCGGCTCGTCGACGGTCTCGGCTTCGGGCTCGACCGCGGCCTCGGCCTCCGGCTCAGCCTCGGCCTCCGGCTCAGCCTCGGCCTCCGGCTCGGTGTCGGCGTCCTCGACCGCGGCGGCGGTCTCGGTGTCGGCCTCGTCCTCGGCGGCGGCCTCGGGCTCCGCGGCCTCGGTCTCGGGTTCCGGCTCGGCTTCGGTGTCCTCGGCCCCAGCCTCGGTGACCTCGATGGCCGCTTCCTCGTCGCCGGGATCGGCGACGGCCTGCTCTTCAGCGTCCGCAGAGGCCTCGGCGGGCTCCGCCTCAACCTCCGCGTCAACCTCGGCGACCTCAGCGGCCTCGGCGTCGGCCGAAGCCTCGGCCGTGTCCACCTCGGCCTCGGGGTCGGCCGGGGTGTCGTCGGCCTCGACGGCGTCCGCCTCGGCCGGGGTGTCGGTCTCGACCGTGGCGGCCTCGGCGTCGGTGGCTTCCGGGGTGTCGTCGTCGGTGGCCGGGCCGACGATGGCGGAGATGTCGTCCGGTACGGCGACGGAGATGGCCTCGGCGTCGGCCAGCGGCTCGGTGGCGGCGGACGGGGCGTCGGTGGCGGGGGCGGAGGTGGATTCAGCGGCGGCGGACGGGGTGTCGTCGGCGGCGGAGGCGGACAGGGTGTCGTCGAGGGGCTGGCGCGGCTCCGGGATGACGGCCTCCGCCGGGTGGTCCCCGGGGGCCGACACTTCAGGGGATGGGCGCGACTGGTTGTTCGGCGGGGTGAAGTTCGGATGCATCGTTGGGTCCTCCGTCCGCTCGGTCCGAACGGGGGCAGCCACCCGCTCGGACTGCTGTTGGCTCAGCGCTGGGGTCGCGGACGCCGGGAGGCCGAGCGGCGCCCGGGAACCGACGACCGCATGAGCCGGCGGTGGGGTGCCCCCAGCGAAGACGGGTAGGGGGTGTCCGTCGGCGAGCGGGGAAGGGTGGGCGACCGCGCAGATCTTCCGTGCGGCGCACCGCCAAGGTACTCCCTCAACACCAGCAGCCATAGACCCCGAACCGCTGAGTATCCGCGGTGCGGGAGAATTGATGCCGTGTCGTCGAACCTTGATCCAGAAGTCGCCCGGCGTTTAGGTCGGAACGAGGCCGGGCTGGTGCCCGCGGTCGTCCAAGAGCACGGCACGGGGCAGGTGCTGATGTTGGCCTGGATGGATGACGAGGCGCTGCACCGGACGCTCACGACGGGGCGGGCGACGTACTGGTCGCGCAGCCGCAACCGGTACTGGGTCAAGGGGGAGACCTCCGGCCACGCGCAGCACGTGAAGTCCGTGGCGCTCGACTGCGACGGTGACACCTTGCTGATCACGGTCGAGCAGACCGGCGCCGCGTGTCACACCGGCAACCACACCTGCTTCTTCACTCCACTGGAGGTAGCCGGATGACCACCGGCGCCGTGGCCCCGGACGAGGCCACCTTCCGCGAGCTGGCGCGCACCCGCCGGGTGGTGCCGGTGACCCGCCGCCTGCTGGCCGACGGCGAGACGCCCGTCGGGGTGTACCGCAAGCTCGCCGGCGGCCCCGGCACCTTCCTGCTCGAGTCGGCCGAGCAGGGCGCGGGAGCGGCCGGGGCGGTCTGGTCGCGGTACAGCTTCATCGGCGTGCGCAGCATGGCCACCCTCGTGGAGCGCGACGGGCGCGCGCACTGGCTCGGCGCCCCGCCGGCCAACGTTCCCGTGGACGGGGATCCCACGGAGGTACTGCGGGCCACGATCGAAGCCCTCACCTCCGACGACGCCGACCTGCGCGGCCTGCACCTGCCCCCGCTGTCGGGCGGGCTGGTCGGCTTCCTGTCCTATGACGCGGTCCGTCGCTTCGAGCGGCTGCCCGAGCTGGCCCTGGACGACCTGCACCACCCCGAGCTGGGCATGATGCTCGCGACCGACCTGGTGGCGCTCGATCACTTCGAGGGCGCGGCGCTGCTCATCGCCAACGCGGTCCTGCCCGCGGCCGGGGCGGACGACGCGACCGTCGCCGCCGCGTACCACCAGGCGATCGGCCGGCTGGACGCGATGACCACGGCGCTGTCCCGGCCCACGCCCCCGCTGGTGTCCACTGTGGACCGCGTGGCGCTCGGCGACGTGGTCAGCCGCACCCCGGCCGGGGAGTACCCGAAGGCGGTCGAGGCCGCCAAGGAGGCCATCCGCGCGGGGGAGTGCTTCCAGATCGTCGTCGCCCAGCGCTTCGAACGGGCCACCGACGCGGACCCGCTGGACGTCTACCGGGTGCTGCGGACCACCAATCCCAGCCCGTACATGTACCTCCTGCGCTTCGACGGCTTCGATGTCGTGGGGTCCTCTCCCGAGGTACACGTGAAGGTCGACGGCCGGCGGGCACTGCTGCACCCGATCGCCGGCACCCGGTGGCGCGGGGCCACGCCGGAGGAGGACGCGGCGCTCGCCGCCGACCTGCTCGCCGACCCGAAGGAGCGGGCGGAGCACGTGATGCTCGTCGACCTCGCCCGCAACGACCTCGGGCGGGTGTGCAAGCCCGGCACGGTCGAGGTGCCCGAGTTCATGACCGTCGAGCGGTACTCCCACGTCATGCACATCGTCTCGACCGTCGTCGGCGAACTGCACGACGATCGCAGCGCCTTCGACACGCTCGCCGCCACGTTCCCGGCCGGCACCCTGTCGGGGGCCCCGAAGGTCCGCGCGATGGAGATCATCGAGGAGCTCGAGCCCACCCGCCGCGGCCTGTACGGCGGGGTCGTCGGCTACTTCGGCTTCGGCGGCGACATGGACACCGCCATCGCCATCCGCACCGCCCTGATCCGCGACCGCATCGCCTACGTGCAGGCCGGCGCCGGCATCGTCGCCGACTCCGACCCGGCCGCGGAGGAGACCGAGACCCGCAACAAGGCCGCCGCGGTTCTCGCCGCGATCGCGACCGCCGAGACCCTCCGGCCGGCCCGGTGAGCGGCACCCCCGACCCTGCGCCCACCCCGGCGAACGACCCCGGCCCGGCGAGCGACCGGGGCAAGATCACGCCCGCCGAGAGCACCCCGCCCGGCTCCGCGAGCGACCGCCGCGAGGCGTCGGCCGGCTCCGCGGGCGACCGCGGCGAGGCGTCGGCCGGCTCGGCGCGCGACCGCGGCAAGGCGTCCGCCGGCTCCGCGCGCGACGGCGTGGAGGCTGCGGCCGGGTCGAGGACAGGGCGCGGGGGCACCGCCCCGGTGGCCGAGGGCCGCGGTGCGTCGGGCGGTGCGCTGACCGGGCGGCGGGGGCTCGCGACCACGGCGGTGGCCTGTGCCATCGGGGCCGGGCTGGTGCTGCTGGCCGCGACCCGGGGCTGGCAGGACCTGCTCACCACCCAGCCGGCGCCGCTGCCGCCGGTCACCGAGCACCGGACCGGCGCCGAGATCGCCCCGTGGCTGCCCGCCCTCGGCGTGGTCGCGCTGGCCGGAGCCGGCGCGCTCTTCGCCACCCGGGCCGCGGCCCGGCTGGTCGTCGGCGCGCTGCTGATCCTCTCGGGCGTCGGCATCGCGGTCGCCGCCCTGGTCGCCCTCGGCGACCACGTCAAGGTCGCCTGGCCGCTGCTGTGCGCCCTCGCCGGCCTGCTCGTGCTCGCCGCCGGCGTGATCACGACCCGCAAGGGCCGGTCGTGGCCGGGGATGGGCGCCCGGTACGAGCGCCCGGCCGCCCCCGTGGGGGTCAAACGGGACCGCCCGGCATCCCAGGCCGAGCTGTGGGATGCCTTGGACCGCGGCGAGGACCCGACCAACGGGGACCGCCCCTGAGCGACCCCGCCCGCGCCCGGCTTGCCCCGTGGCGCGAAGGCCGGGACGTGCCCATGAACGGCGGCCCGCGCGCGAGCGCTGCTCCGGCGCGCGGCGGCCGGGGCCTGTCCGCGGACGTCCGCCTTTGCGAGCGCGACGCCAGCGCCCGCCTTACCCCGGGGCGCGAGGGCCGGGACGCGCCCGCCGACGTCAGCCTGTGAGCGAGCCCAGCTTTGGGGTGCGGCGGCCGGGATGTGCCTGCCGACGGCGGTCCGTGAGCGAGGCCAGGTCTGGGGCGCGAGGGCCGGGGCGTGCCTGCCGAGGGCGGCCTGTGAGAGAGGCCAGGTCTGGGGTGCAGCGGCCGGGACGCGCCTGCCGACGGCGGCCCGTGAGCTGGCCCCGCCCTGCGGCGCGGCGGCCAAGTGCCGTCCGCGGGCGTCCGCCGTTGTAAGAGCCACGCCCGCGCCGGCCCGGCTCAGGGTACGACGGCCGGGACCTGCCCGCCGCCGGGCGACCCGGATGTGCGGCGAGGGCCCGACCAGCGGCGAACGCGATCGAGCCGGCCCGGCCCGGACCCGGGGCGATCGGAGGCGGGGCGACTGAACGCGGGGGCGGGGGAGGCGGTCGCTCGGTAGGGTCGGCACATGGCGAGCAGCACCGAGGAAGTGATCGAGGTCGCCGGGCGCGAGGTGACCATCACCAATCCCGACAAGGTGTACTTCCCGAAGTCCGGCCGGACCAAGATGGACGTCGTCCGGTACTACCTGGCCATCGCCGACGGGGCGCTGCGCGGCGCCGGGGGGCGGCCGATGGCGCTCAAGCGGTACGTCAACGGGATCGAGGGCGAGGCGTTCTTCCAGAAGCGCGCGCCCGCCAAGCGGCCCGAGTGGATCGAGACGGCCGAGCTGCGCTACCCGTCCGGGCGCACCGCCGAGGAGATCGTGCTGCGCGACGCCGCCCAGCTGGCCTGGGTCGTCAACCTCGGGTGCCTGGAGCTGCACACCCACTCGGTGCTCGCCGAGGACCTCGATCACCCCGACGAGCTGCGCATCGACCTCGACCCGGTGCCCGGCGTGCCGTGGGGGCAGGTGGTCGACGTGGCGCTGATCGCCCGGGAGGTGCTGGAGGAGTACGGCCTCGCGGGGTGGCCCAAGACCTCCGGCTCGCGCGGCTTCCACATCTACGCCCGTGTCGAGCCCCGCTGGACCTTCGCCGAGGTGCGCCGGGCCGCCGAGGGCTTCGCCCGGGAGGTGGCCCGCCGGGCGCCCGACCTCGCCACCGGCGCGTGGTGGAAGGAGGAGCGGCAGGGCGTCTTCCTCGACTACAACCAGAACGCCAAGGACCACACCACGGCGTCGGGCTACTCGGTGCGCCCGTCCGAGGAGGCGAAGGTCTCCGCCCCGCTCGGCTGGGACGAGGTGCCGGACTGCGACCCGGCCCGCTACACGATGGAGACCGTGCCGGACCGGCCCGACCCGTGGGCCGGCATCGAGGACGCCCGCGGGTCGCTGGAGCCGCTGCTGGAGCTCGCGGCCACGTTCAAGAAGAAGGCCCCGGCGAAGAAGGGCACCGGGCGGCGCCAGCCGAGCATGCCGCTCATCGAGATCACCCGCACCGCCACCCGCGAGGAGGCCCTGGAAGACCTCGAGCGGTGGAAGGAACGCCACCCGGCGGTCTGGCCGCTGCTGGAGCCGGCCGACGTCCTGGTCGACTCGATGCGGGGGATCAACTCCGTCTGGTACCGCATCCGGATCAACCTCGTCCACGTCCCCGAGGCCGAACGCCCGCCCCAGGAGCCGCTGGAGCACGAGTTCGACCCGTTCGCGAAGTGGAAGGAGATGCAGGCCCGCGGCGAGATCCCGGAGCGCTGGCGGCGCCCCGGCAAGCCGGAGGAGGAGCCCGGGCAGGCCTAGGCGACCCATGGCTCCGCCACCCAGCCGGCGAGGAGGACCGGGCCGCTCGGCCGGTGCACCGCCAGGAACCCGAACGGGCGGTCGAACCGCACCGGGACCACGACCCTCACCGCGCCTCCTCGGGGTCTGACACCCAGCCGGCCATGAGGACCAGGCCGGTCGGGCGGTGGACGGTCAGGTGACCGAAGGGTGAGTCGAACCGGACCGTGACCCGCAGGCGGCGGGCAGTCGCCGCCGCGACCGGCGCCGGTGCCCACGGCGCCGGCTCGACCGGTGCCGCCCGGAAGCCCGGCCCAGTGAAGGCCGCCGCCACGCTCTGCCCTGCCGCCGTGACCCGCAGGGGGTCGGGGCCGACACCCGGGAACGTGCCGGCGCTCACGGCCGCGCCCAGGCCGAGCACCTTGGCCAGCCCGAGCAGGTCGTGGGCGGCGACGGCGGCGAACCGCGGAACTTTCACGACCAGCTCCGGCTCCGGGTCGTCCGCGTCGACGAGGCCCTTGCTGATGCAGGGACCGCTCGGGGGGCGTGACGAGCCGGCCGGGCGTGCCGTTGCCGCCGCGGCCAGGACGGTGCCGGGCGGGGCGGCCCCGCCGGCCGTGCACAGGACCACGTCGACGTCGGCCGTGCCGGCGATAGTGAGCAGGGTGACCGGCCCGGCCGGGGTGTGGGCGACCCGCACCGCGGAGAGGTCGGGCCCGCGGCGGTGCAGCGAGGCCAGCCTCCGGCCGGCCCAGGGGCCGTCGGCCGGACGCAGTACGCCATCGGTGAAAGGCTCCTGCCAGTCGGCGGTCACGGCCAAGGCCGAGGCCAGGACCAGGCCGTCGTCGGGGCCGATCGGCGGCAGCGGGGGAACCGGGGCGCCGGTCTGCGCGGCCGCCCAGGCGTCCAGCAGCGGGCGGTCGATGGCCGGGTCGCCGGTCAGCCGCGGGTCGCAGCGGGCCGCCCAGTCGAGGGTCAGCGGGGTGCCCTCGCGGGTCCAGATGCCCAGCGCGCCACGGACCGGCAGTTTGAGCGGCGTCGGCGCGACCGCGCGCAGTTCCTCGGCGGCCCGCCCGCCGGCGACGGTGGCCAGCAGGGCGAGCAGGGGATAGACGACGGCGGCTGAGAACACGCCCGCGGGTGACACGGACGCCCAGCCGGCCGTCAATGTGTTGGCCCGCTCGACGCTCATGCCGCAACCCTAGATCGGGGGTACGACAAAACGCGGCGGCGAGGCATTATGCCCTAGTCCATCAGGTGACGTCGGCCATACCCCCGCGGCCGTCCACTGCCCGGGGGCGACCTAGCATCGGTCGCATGACCACCGGAGAGGGGAGCTCCTTGATCAACGCGGAAAGCGGCCGGGTGCTCGACGAGATCCTCGCCGGAGTGCGCGAGGACCTGGCGGTCCGCGAGGCCCAGGTGCCCCTGTCAGACATCAAGCAGCGCGCCGCCCAGGCCCCGCCGCCGCGGGACGCCTACGCGAAGCTGCGCGCCCCCGGCGTCGGCGTGATCGCCGAGGTCAAGCGCTCGTCGCCGTCCAAAGGCCAGCTGGCCGAGATCCCCGACCCGGCCGAGCTCGCCAAGGAGTATGCGGCCGGCGGCGCCCGCTGCGTCAGCGTGCTCACCGAGGGCCGGTGGTTCGGCGGCAGCCTCGACGACTTCGCCGCGGTGCGGGCCGCGGTCGACGTGCCGCTGCTGCGCAAGGACTTCGTCGTGTCGTCGTACCAGGTGCACGAGGCCCGGGCCTTCGGCGCCGACCTGGTGCTGCTCATCGTCGCCGCGCTGGACCAGAACACGCTGACCGGGCTGCTCGACCGGATCGAGAGCCTCGGCATGACGGCGCTGGTCGAGGTGCACGACGAGGAGGAGACCGACCGGGCGCTGGAGGCCGGCGCCCGGGTCATCGGGGTCAACGCCCGCAACCTGCGCACGCTCGAGGTCGACCGCCAGGTCTTCGAGCGGATCGCGCCCGGGCTGCCGGCCGAGGTCGTGAAGATCGCCGAGTCCGGGGTGCGCGGCCCGCACGACCTGATCCGCTACGCGTCCGCCGGCGCCGACGCGGTGCTGGTCGGCGAGGGCCTGGTCACGCAGAAGAGCCCCCGCGACGCCGTCGCCGAGCTGGTCACCGCCGGCAGCCACCCGGCCACGCCGAGGGCGGCCCGATGAGCGCGTACCTCACCGCCGCCGGCCTGCTGCCGGACCCGAGCGGCCACTTCGGCACCTTCGGCGGGCGCTTCGTCCCCGAGGCGCTCATCGCCGCGCTCGACCAGCTCGACGCCGCCTACCGGCACGCGCAGGCCGACGAGGCGTTCCAGGCCGAGTTCGGCCGGCTGCTGCGCGACTACGCCAACACGCCGAGCCCCTTGTACCGGGCGGAGCGGCTTTCCCGCGGTACCGGTGCGCAGATCTTCTTGAAACGAGAAGATCTCAACCACACCGGCGCCCACAAGGTGCGCAACGTCCTGGGCCAGGCGCTGCTCACCAAGCGCATGGGCAAGACGCGCGTCATCGCCGAGACCGGGGCCGGCCAGCACGGCGTGGCCAGCGCCACCGCCTGCGCCCTGCTCGACCTCGAGTGCGTGGTCTACATGGGCGAGGAGGACACCCGTCGCCAGGCCCTCAACGTGGCCAGGATGCGCATGCTCGGCGCCACCGTCGTGCCCGTCACGACCGGCTCGAAGACGCTCAAGGACGCGATCAACGAGGCCCTGCGCGACTGGGTGACCAACGTGGACGGCACCCACTACCTGCTCGGCACCGCGGCCGGCCCGCACCCCTTCCCGGCCATGGTCCGCGACTTCGTCAGCGGCATCAGCGTCGAGGCCCGCCGCCAGATCATGGAGCAGACCGGCCGGCTGCCCGACGCCGTCGCGGCCTGCGTGGGCGGCGGCTCCAACGCGATCGGGGCCTTCCACGCGTTCGTGCCCGACGAGGGCGTGCGGCTGTTCGGCTTCGAGGCCGGCGGCGACGGCATGGAGACCGGCCGGCACGCGGCCAGCATCACCGGCGGCGCGACCGGCGTGCTGCACGGCGCCCGCACGTACCTGCTGCAGGACGAGGACGGCCAGACCGTCGAGTCGCACTCCATCTCGGCCGGCCTGGACTACCCGGCGGTCGGTCCCGAGCACGCGTACCTGCACGACACCGGCCGGGCCACGTACGAGCCGGTCACCGACGCGGAGGCGATGGACGCCTTCAAGCTGCTGTGCCGCACCGAGGGCATCATCCCGGCCATCGAGAGCGCGCACGCCGTCGCCGGCGCCCTGCGGGTGATCCCGCGGCTCGCCGCCGAGCTGGACCGCGAGCCGACCGTGATCGTCTGCCTCTCGGGCCGCGGCGACAAGGACATGGACACCGCGCGCGAATGGTTCAAGGTATGAGCGTCGAAGCCGCCTTCGAGAAGGCGCGCGCCGAGGGGCGCAGCGCCGTCATCGGCTACCTGCCGGCCGGGTTCCCGGACCACTCGACCGCCGTGGACGCCATCCGGGCCATGATCGACAATGGGGTGGACGCGGTCGAGGTCGGGCTGCCGTACTCCGACCCGGTCATGGACGGCCCGGTCATCCAGCGCGCCACCGAGGCCGCCCTGGCCGCCGGCTTCCGCGTCCGCGACGGCCTCGCCGCCGTGGAGGCGGCCGCCGGGAGCGGTGCGCCGATCCTCACGATGACGTACTGGAACCTGGTGGAGCGCTACGGCGTGGAGCGCTTCGCCGCCGACCTGGCCTCGGCCGGCGGCGCGGGCATCATCACGCCCGACCTCATCCCCGACGAGGCCGGTCCGTGGCTGGCCGCCTCCGACGCGCACGGCCTGGACCGGGTCTTCCTGGTCTCGCCGTCCTCGACCGACGCCCGGATCGCGTCCACGGGCGCGGCCTGCCGGGGCTTCGTGTACGCCACCAGCGTCATGGGCGTCACCGGCGCCCGCACGCAGACCAGCAGCGCCGCCCCCGCCCTCGTGGAGCGTGTGCGCCGGCTGGCCCCGGGCACGCCGGTCGCCGTCGGCCTGGGCGTCTCCAACGGCCAGCAGGCCGCCGAGGTGGGCGCGTTTGCCGACGGCGTGATCGTGGGCAGCGCCCTGGTCCGGTGCCTGTTGGAAGCCGACACCCCGGCCGCGGGCGTGGCGGCGGTGGCCAAGCTGAGCGCGGAGCTCGCGGAGGGCGTACGCCGCCACTAGCGTCTGGTGCCGTCGTTGAGGCGCGGAGGGCGTGCAGCGCCACTAACGTTCGGTGCCGTCGTTGAGCCCGCGTGAGGCTTTTTTCCGATTTGGTACCGCGGGTGCTCATGCTGTCCGCCCTGCTGGGCTCGATCAACCCGACGGCGGCGAGCGGGACTGAGGCGATCCCTCGCCCAATTTCGGCCGAAAGCCCGAAATTTCGCGACATTTCGTCCCAAGCCGGCAAACGGCCGGGTGGCGGCGGGTACGGAAGCGCCGCCGACTCCGATTGGACGCAGAACGGCGCCGACCCGGGCCGATCCGGCCGCCAGGCCCTCACCGGCGACCTGAACGCCGCCACCGTCGCCGGCCTGCGCCCGGCCTGGACCGCGGCCCCGCCCACCCGCGACGAGCAGGTCAACGGCGCGATCGTCATCGACGGCACCCTGTTTCGCACCTCGGAGGGCCCGACCGGCCAGATCCGCCGCTTCGACGCGTACACGGGCGCCGACCTGGGCCCGATCGTCGACGTCCCGGGCCGCGCCCTGGGTCAGCTCGCCGCCGCCGGCGACACGCTGGTCGTGGAGTCCCTGGAGCGCAAGGAAGTGCGGCGCTTCCTGGCCGGGTACCGCCTGAACGGCCGCCCCCGGTGGGAGATCCCGTTGCCCGAGGGCGTGTCGGGCGGCTTCACGGTGGGCGCCGGCCTGGTCCTGCGCAGCGCGGGGGCGACGCTCACTGCGTACCGGGTCGCGGACGGCGGCGCCGCCTGGAGCGCGGCGCTGGACGGCGAGCCGGGCCTGCACACGCCGGTGCTGCTCGACGGGCTGGTCCTGCAGGGCGCCGAGAGCGGGCGGCTCCAGGCCTTCGTCGCGGCGGTCTTGGCCGGGGTGG